>JALLOG010000299.1 GCA_027717645.1 Desulfobacterota bacterium AH_259_B03_O07 | reverse complement strand
TTGTCCGTCTTTAAAAACTATCAGTGTAGGAATACTTCGAATCCCATATTTCATTGTTATTTCTTGATTTTCATCAACATTAACTTTTCCTACTTTTAGCTTTCCTGTGTAAGCGTTTGAAATCTCTTCTACAACCGGTGCAATCATCTTACATGGACCGCACCAGGGGGCCCAGAAATCAACTAATACAGGAATCTCGCTTTTTAGTACTTCACCCTCGAAGGTAGAATCCTTTAGTTCAACAATATCTCCGCTTGCCATATTAACCTCTCCTTTGGAATATTTGAATGAGTATTATATCTGAACATTGCACTCATATTCAAGGGCTTATGGGACTCATGTCACATATCAACCAGATATAGCTTGACGTCGACTCTACTCAATGCTATTTTGTTAAGTAAGTAATTACTTACTTAATAGAAGGACCAATAAAAATGTCCACTGTAACGGCAAGATTAGGAGCAAGAGATAGAATTTTGGAGACTTCAATGAAGCTCTTTGCAGAAAAGGGGTTTAGTGGAACTACTACAAAAGAAATAGCAGAAAGGGCAGGGGTTAATCAAGCGCTTATTTTCCGATACTTTTCTACTAAAAAAGACCTTTACGGTGCAATTATTGAAAAGAAGATTGAAGAAGAACCTGGGATCGAAGTATTCCTACACTGATAGTTTTTAAAGACGGACAAGCATTAGAACAGATCATAGGCGCAGTTCCTAAAACAGAAATAGAAAGAGTAATAAGTAAGGCACTTTGAATTAATATTTATTGTAATTACAACAGACTTTATTCAATTCGAACAAAAAAGGAGGTTAGATTTAGTAACAGTTCTTACTCAGAATTTTGATCCTCTGTTCTGAACATCGAAAATGCCCAAGAAGAAAATTCATTTGTGACACCCAAAATATAACCAAATAGCCATTCGTTAGATAATTAAATCTTTCTAGTATTCTATCGTTGATACTTTCTATACACAACAGGCCATCCATATCTATATAAACCCATGTCCCACTCTACTTTCGATCTGAGGGAGTTCACCCCTCTCAATCTCTCGGATGTTGGTTTCCCTTGCATCCAAACAACGTTTAATATGACTGTAGGCCACCCAAGGGTCAACTTTACTACCACAGGTAAAAATATCCGCTGCTGCATATTCGTACTCTGGCCAAGTGTGTATTGCAATATGAGATTCCGCAATAACGACAACACCACTTACACCCTGCGGAGAAAAATTGTGAAATGAACTTGCTAGCACAGTAGCACCACAAAGATTTGCAGCACCAATCATAATATCCTTAATCTTTTCCAATTGGCTTAATATTTCAGGGTCACATCTATGGTAATCAATCAAAAAATGCCTCCCTAGGGCCTTCAATTTCGCCTCCTTTTTATTCAAAAATATTTCAAGGATTATAAGGGGTCAGAATATACCTTCTGAAGTCAAAATGTCAATCCCATCATTTCCCTTTGGGAAATAGTCAAAAATTGGTTTTCCATATGCCAAATTTCATAAATCGTAGCCTGATTTACGTTATTATGTTTGGAACCACTGATCTTTGTATATTCCTTTCTTTTAAGTAACCTAAAAGCAACCTAAAACTTTTAAAATCCTTGA
>JALLOG010000298.1 GCA_027717645.1 Desulfobacterota bacterium AH_259_B03_O07 | reverse complement strand
TCACCATAGCTCACAAGCTTATACCTTCTAGGTGTAAAAAGCAGTTAAAGAGCCACTCGTAGTTAAAACGGAGAGTGGAATATTTTACCTCCACTAAGGATGTAAACTATTATTATTACCTAACTACTAATTTAATCATTTAACCCCAAATGAGTATTATAGGAATTGGTTAGAAAATAGAAAGACAGAAGGAGGTAATGTGTCGCTAACGTAATGAACGAGTACACACATTCGACATCAACCGACTGCTGTGATACGGTATAGGTATGAAAATTGTAATACTTTCATTGTTAATATCGTTAGTTTCAACAGCCGCCTTCGCAGAGGGCAGGTCCACGAGGCAGGGTTTTATTGTAAAACCGGCGTATCCTTCTGGCTGTAATCAAAACAATCTCTATAATTATCAATATGGATACCCCTATCAAGGATACTCTTATCGGCACTCAAACAGAAACGAAGGGTTCCATCTGTATACAGTTCCAATTATTATGCCTCCCTCCACCAATGATTATATTATATACGAAATATACGAATAACCCCGTAGATAACAATCATTTTTTCGGTCGTGTCCAATAGTTGTTTCTTTCAATTATTATATCCAGCTTCGTTTCAACCCTTGTTAGACGCTGAATAAATTCGTCTTTCATTACGAAGAACTCCTCAAATTCGTCTCTTGTAACCATATGTCTTCCGATAGCTAACCAACCTGTACTGCTCCCCTTTTGTCAAGCCCAGTTTAAATTGGACTCTTGAATGGTATAAAACAACCTGTGAGGTTTCTTTCCGAGTAAATCGGTGGTTAGAGAGGACATTTTTGTTGACAAGTGCTGGTCATTTTTATATAGTCAGAGCATAAGAGGTGTATGCATAACTAGGTTTTATATTAAATAGAATCCTTATAATATTACATTCACAGTTGATTATAGGGAATAATTCCGTACAATCAATAGTTAGAGCTCAGGGAAGGGATGAAAGTTTATGGCCACAGGGCGAAGTAATCAGCTAATCAAACAGATTGGTGAATATCTCGTTGCCTGCGAGCTTGCTCGACGAGGACTTATGGTTGCCACCTTCTCTGGCAATGTCCCTGACTTTGATCTCATAGCGACGGACTTCAAGGGCTCTTCATGCCCAATCCAGGTAAAGACCATCAAGGGAGGGGCGCGGCAATTCTCGATCGACAAGTTCGTAGACATTACTTTCGATGGAAGCAAGCAGCTCATCGGGGACAAGAAACTTCTTCCGATTCCACAACTGGTGTGCGTGTTTGTTCTTGCTACAGAGAAATACGGCGAGGATCAATTCTTCGTACTTGAATGGTCCAAGGTGCAGGAAATTCTAATCACAAACTACGCGCGTTGGCTGGACTCTCATGGTGGAGTAAGACCCAGAAAACCCGATTCCCGGCATTGTTCGATCGTCCAGTCGGATTTGCGAGACTATAAAGACAACTGGTCAATAATTAGCAGCAGGCTCTAACCATTGCCTGCACATGGACGCGGCTGCGCCGCGCCGGTGAGCTGGCCGTTAGGCAGCTTGAAACATGGCCCATTACAGCATCTCCTCAAGCAATCACTAATTTTAAAAACAGGGATGCCAGCTAAAGACCCGAATATGGCAACAAA
>JALLOG010000297.1 GCA_027717645.1 Desulfobacterota bacterium AH_259_B03_O07 | reverse complement strand
GCTCAGGAAAGGGCTGACAAAAAATTAGGATTTATTAAATCAATTCCTACAGCTAAAAATCTTTAATTCTACCCCAACCCTAAATCTTTTTTTAACGCTTCCGGAATTGATTTTCGCAATTTTTTGAATGCCCATTTAAAATCGAAAAGACTGTCCCCGAAATATCCAACGTCTACAGAAATGACACGTTGTTTTCGTCTACCTCTTAATCAAAAGGCTAAAAAAGTTTTAATTGTTCAGAACCGGGGCGGCGGAATGATGAAGTCGATAGGCTAATTTTGTTACTCTGAATCCCAGCTTTGCGGCATGAGACCTCAAACATCGTTCTAATCTGCTCCGCGAAAACCCCTTTTCCTTTCATACGTTCGTAAAATTCATTGGAATTAAGTTTTCCATCACGTATAGATGTTATACGATTGAGTACCTTATTCTTTCTATGTGGAAAATGCCTTTCCAACCAATTCTGAAAGAGATCTTTTACACCATACGGTAAACGGAGCATGATGTACCCTGCCTGTCGCGCCCCAGCATCTACTGCCTTTTGAATAATCTTTGGCATTTCGTGATCGGTGAGTCCAGGAATAACAGGGGCAACCATAACTATCACCGGTATGCCATTATCGGAGAGTTTGCGAATTGCTTTTAGACGATACTCAGGCTGTGATGTTCTCGGCTCCATTACTCTGGCTAAATTTGGGTCTAGAGTCGTAACAGAAACTGCAACCACTGCTGCGTCATATTTAGCCAAATCCTTTAATATATCAATATCACGCGTTACTAGATAATTTTTTGTGACGATACCAACTGGATTCATAAACTCCGCTAGTACCTTTAAACACTGTCTCGTCAATTGGAAATGACGCTCTGCGGGCTGGTAAGGATCAGTATTACCGCTGAGTGCAATAGATTGAGGTTTCCATTTGGGGGAAGCTAATTCTCTCCTTAACAATTCAGGGGCATTCTGTTTTACAATTATTTTCGTCTCAAAATCCAATCCAAGTGAAAGACCAAAATATTCATGACTTGGTCGAGCAAAACAATAAATACAGCCATGTTCACACCCCCTGTAAGGATTAATGCCAGCGTCAAATCCAACATCAGGACTATCATTAAAAGCGATTATAGTTCGTGAAGTATCCCTGAAATACTCCGTTTTAGGAGAAATACCTTTTGCTATTTCCTCTTCATCTGGGATGTACTCGATTCGTTCAAATCTATTGACAGGATTTTCAGCTGAGCCACGACCCTTTATTTTTGGGCGGATATTATCCATTAATAGATAGTATAAAAAGTTTATTAAAACTAATCCAATTACAAGGCCTTAGCATAAAATTCAATAGGATGTAAAATTTGAATGACATGATGTAGGAAAAGGATTTAATTGGCATTCCAAAAATTGCTGCCTGTGCTGAACTTGTTTCAGTAGTAAAAAATGACTATCAGTACTGTCATATCAAAGGAGCATAGCGACCGAGACATCTCGAAAATTGGGGACTGAACCTTTCGTGGGCTGTCCCCATTTTTTAATAAGGGATAATACACTTGCTCGTCATTGCTGTAGATGTTAGATATTTTGGGGGACAGTCTTTTCGATTTTAAATGGGCATTCAAAAAATTGCCAAAATCAATTCCGGAAGC
>JALLOG010000296.1 GCA_027717645.1 Desulfobacterota bacterium AH_259_B03_O07 | reverse complement strand
CGGAATTGATTTTGGCAATTTTTTGAATGCCCATTTAAAATCGAAAAGACCGTCCTCGGAATATCTAACATTTAGAATTGCGAGGGAATGAAATGACCGAAGTAATCTCTTTGTTAAGATATAATTGTTAACCCATGAAGAAACTAATTCTTGCCATAATCATCGTTCTTGCCCTAATAATCATCTTTTTCCTATCGGATGGGGATGACACCAGTGAAATAGAATCTGTGTTTAATCAAGTCATAAGGGCGGGTGAGGAAAAGAATTTTGACGGTGTAATGGATCATATCTCCCTTCATTATCGTGATGAAGATGGTGCTACTTACCCTGTGGTTAAAAACATCGTAAAAAGGTACTTTGAAAATTATGACAGATTTGATGGTGCTTATTCTGATCTAGAGGTATCATTTAATGAATCAGACCAAGATGTTAATGCCTTAGCAAATCTTGATGTTTATGTTACTGGGGTTAGAAGAGGAAAATCAATTGCAATTTTGGGAAGTGAAGAAGGTCCTGACAACATTACGGTTACCCTGGAGAAGTCTATACTTGGGGATTGGAAAATTAAAAGTGTAGACGGAATAAACATTGAGGAAATAGGTTATTAGTTAGTGGAATATAATTTGCTATTAGTCAAGATCCTTGTATTCTATCTTTCCCCGGATGAAATCATTTAAGACCTCTATATCAGATTTTTGAGCCTCGTCGGCCGTTCCTTCAAAGATTATTTTTCCCTCATATAGAAATGCGATCCTATCTGAAATCTCAAAGGCGCTTTTTACGTCGTGAGTGATAATAACCCCTGTTATACCGAACTGCTGCTGCATACTCCTTATCAGTTGGTTGATTCTACTAATATTAGGGGGGTCTAGACCCGTTGTTGGCTCATCGTAAAGTAATATCTTTGGGTTCATTGCCATTGCCCTTGAGAGTCCAACCCGTTTTTTCATGCCACCACTAAGGTCTGAAGGGAGTTTTTCTTGGATCCCTGGGAGTCCTACTAGCTCTAGGTTTGTTGAAACCACTTTCGCAATTTCTTCTTCAGGAATGCTATTACCCTCTCTAAGTGGATATGCGATGTTTTCTGCAACGGTAAGTGAATCGAAGAGTGCGGAGCCTTGAAAGAGCATGCCGATTTTCTTTCTCACATGTACAAGTTCGTTTTCATCCATAGGAACAATGTTCTCCCTATCTATTATTACTTCACCTTCATCTGGTTTGATAAGGCCATTAAGCTCTTTAAGTAGAACAGTTTTCCCCGATCCGCTACCTCCTAGAACAGTTACGTTATCACCTTTTCTTATCGATAGATTAATTCCGGTGTGAACCTTTTTTGAATCGAAAGATTTATGGATATTCCTAAACTCTATAATAAAATTGTTATTCATTTCTGAAAATAATTATAAATGTTTTTAAAGAAATCATTGTACTGGGAAAATGAAGCTCTTGCATCTAGTAGCCGGGTATCTTTAAATTTAAAGAGAGTCGTATCCGTCATTGCGGTAGATCTTAAATAATTCGAAGACAATTTCTTAGACCTTCAATTCTTCTTATCTCTAAACCTCTTAGAGCAAAAATGGTTAAGACGGGCATTCAAAAAATTGCCAAAATCAATTCCGGAAGCGTTAAAAAAAGATTTA
>JALLOG010000295.1 GCA_027717645.1 Desulfobacterota bacterium AH_259_B03_O07 | reverse complement strand
ACGGGCTGTTGCCCAAATCCTCCTGTGATAAAAAAAATTGACACAAGAAAGCTCAAAAGTGCTATAATGGGAGAAAACCCGAAGGAGGATAGAACCCACCCATGATGAGCTACCAAGACCCATCCCAGAGTAAATTATTCTATATGGGGATCAATATAGATAAGAGGATACGTAAGAATCATCCACTGAGGAAGATAAGGGAGCTAATAGATTTTGATTTCATATACAATGAGGTAAAGGATAAATACGGCTATAATGGGAACGAATCAATACCACCTCCAATAATACTCAAGTTGATATTGTTAGTGGTACTTTACAATGTGAGGTCAGAGAGGGAGTTAATGGATACTTTAGGAGAGAGGCTGGACTGGCTATGGTTTTTGGGGTTTGATCTTGATACAGAGATACCTAATCACAGTGTGTTGTCGAAGGCAAGGAGGAGATGGGGAGAAGAGGCCTTTAAGAGTTTTTATGAAAGAGTAGTATGGCAGTGTGTGGAGAGTGGATTAGTGGATGGGAGGAAGGTATTTGTTGATTCAAGCTTAATACAAGCAGACGCATCTAATAACTCTGTTGTGGACACACAATCCCTTAGGAGATATCTAAGCAGTAGTTACAAGGAACTTGAGAAGAGGTTGGAAGAAGAAGCATCGGAGGGAGAAGTAGACAGAGGAGGAGATGATGATAAGGGCAGAGGAGGAGTAAACAAGCGATATATATCCACAACAGATCCTGATGCATCGATAATGAGGTCGGGAGGGAAACCGAAGCTTATGTATAGAGCGCATAGGGCAGTAGACCCAGCCTATGAGATAATCACGGCAACAGACATGACAGGAGCAGAGGTCAATGAAGCACACAAGATGATAGGACTTATAGAGTCACATCATAACAACACAGAGATTGGAGTAGAAACAGTAGTAGCAGACAGTAAGTATGGGACAATAGAGAATTACTTAAGGTGTTATGACATAGGGGTAAGGGCTCATATACCGGATCTGAAGGAGGCACAAAGTAAGGGAGGACTAAGGAAGGGAATATTCTCAGATGAAATGTTTTCTTATGACAGTGAGGCAGATATGTATACATGCCCAGCTGGAAAGAAACTAAGGCCCAAGTCAGTGCATATGAATAGGCAGAGTATGGACTATGGAGCTTCAAAGAGGGATTGTAGTGTTTGTAATTTAAGACCACTGTGCACACGGAATAAAACAGGCAGAACTGTGAAGAGGCATTTGAGGCAAGAGGAAGTAGATCATATGAGAGAACTAGCAAATACAACATTATCAAAGAACGACATTAGAACAAGGCAGCATTTGATGGAGAGGTCGTTTGCAAGGTCTGTGAGGTATGGGTCTGGGAGGGCTCGGTGGAGAAGGTTATGGAGGGTAAGGATACAGGAATATCTTACAGCAGCGATTCAGAATATACAGATATTGATGAAATATGGTACTGATCCAAGAAAAGCGGTTGCAGTTACAAGGGTGGTTGGGGAATTCAGAGAGAAATTAAGAGGCATGATTAAAAGTTTTAAGATATTTTTACTGGATTCTTTCTCACTGTGGAGATTAATAGTTAAACCATCCTTTGTATAAAGAACTACTTGATTGATTTAAACAAAATCTGTTTGAGCAACAGCCCGT
>JALLOG010000294.1 GCA_027717645.1 Desulfobacterota bacterium AH_259_B03_O07 | reverse complement strand
ATTTATCACCATCACAAGTCCTTTCTGAAATAAAAACAACGGTCTTCTTAATACACGACTCTTACGATGGAAATACCCCGGTGGAAGATTCCCGAAAAATTCGTGACGCCCTACCAAAAGATATCCCACTATACTACAGTGAGTTATCGATAATGAATCACGTGACGCCAAATACTTTTTTAAGCTTTGATTTTATAAAGTTATTCTGGCATGTATTAAGTATTGTGAAATTGCTTACTTAGAAAAGGGGAACCCCTGCCCTTACGCCGCTTGATAAACTCCATCCGATTCGAGATCACTCCAAAAATGCTCGTGCGGAATGCCACCGCTTTCCCTAATCTGTTCCTTTGCTAAATTCAAAATCTTCTGAAATTTTGAAGAATGTTCCAATAACAGTCGTTCTAAAGCTTCCTCATCTTCAAGGGGTAATAAAACAGCCATTGGCCTTCCGTTCTTGGTTATGACAACAGGCTCCTCTTCAGAAGCTTTCAAATATGAGCTAAATTTTGCTTTGACATCTGTAACTGGAGCAAATTTCATAGTTCAATCTCCTCCTCACCGATAAATAAACTATTCCCTCGTTTGACACCAATTGCGAGTATATACACCTCACGATGACGCCTTCTTACCGCCATTGCGATCACAATAAAAACCCTGTAGCAACCAACAGGTATTGCGAAGTTAAGACACTATTGATAAATTAATTACATTCTTCAGTGTAAAATAGAAACCTTCTTATTTACTCCCTATTTTGGTATTATCCTCAAACCTTCACATTGCTAATATATAATGCATTCTAGTTTAGGTAACAATTCTTTTCAACATTTAAATATAGCGAAGACTAACCATGGATGATACAAAAAAAGGCGACAAAGAATACCGAAAGATTATAAATTCATGGGTGATGTATGATTGGGCAAACTCTGCCTTTGGCACCACTATTTTGGCAGCAATTTTGCCAGTCTACTACAGCCAAGTTGCTGGAGCGAGTTTAAAGGGTAATACGGCAACTGTTTATTGGGGTTATACCATTGCAATAGCTCTAATCATTGTAGCGTTCTTATCACCCATAATGGGAGCCATTGCAGATTATACGGGGGCAAAGAAACGATTTCTGATGTTTTTTGCTGCAATTGGGATTTTTGTTACATCCCTACTCTACTTTATCACGACGGGAGATTGGTTACTTGCATCTATTTTTTTCATTATAAGTAATGTCGGATTTGCAGTGGCAGATGTGTTTTACAATTCATTACTCCCACACGTAGCAAAACCCCAAGACATAGATCAGGTGTCAACAAGAGGATACGCTTTTGGATATCTTGGCGGCGGAATCCTTCTAGCAATAAACGTTTTCATGATCCATGTTATGTCCGATGATGAATTGGCTGCTCGCCTTTCTTTTGTGAGCGTTTCTATCTGGTGGGCTGTTTTCACTATTCCTTTAATTTTAAACGTGAAAGAACCACCTGCAAACTCGGGTCATATAAAACCAGCAAATCCAGTCTTATCTGGTTTTAAAAGGCTCTCTCAAACATTTCATGAAATTAGACACTATAGGCAACTACTAATTTTTCTTATTGCATTTTTGATTTACAACGATGGAATCGGAACCATAATTAAGATGGCAACCATCTACGGTGCAGAAA
>JALLOG010000293.1 GCA_027717645.1 Desulfobacterota bacterium AH_259_B03_O07 | reverse complement strand
AATACCTGTCTGCTATGTAAAACGTAAATGTAGATATAAAAGGTTTATGCATAAACGGTGGAGAAAAAAATCAGAAGAGAATACAAGTTATGCTTGCTCAAAATTGGATCATTTTTAGCAACTTCTCATAAGAGTAGAAAAATATAAGAAATAAAAGCGAGGAATCATGAAATGGATATTTATAACAATACAAGTGTGATTGCCAAAGTGTTTTTTGGGTTAATGATTAAGGAATGGAATAAGAATATCCGGAAAAGACTAATTTCCAGTATGTAAATAAGGGGAGGGGAAAAAGGAATGAATGGACAAAAAATGACGAGGAAAAGGTTTAAAATAAGAAAAGAGTTTAAAAACAAGGGCTTTGTATTAACCCTGTTTAATTTGAAGGCATTAGTTTTAGCTGTATTGCTCTTCCCCCTTATTGGTATTGCTAATATAAATGCCCAGGAATTATTCGTAAGCAGCCTGCGCACCGATGAAGTCCTTCGATATAACGGCACGACTGGCGCCTTCATTGATGCATTCGTAGCAGCAGGAAGCGGAGGGCTGGAGGAGCCTGTAGATCTAGTTTTCGGCCCTGATGGCAATCTATATGTAAGCAGCGATAACAGCGATGAAGTCCTTCGATATAACGGCACAACTGGCGCCTTCATTGGTGACTTCGTAACAGCAATGAGTGGAGGGCTGGATGAGCCTATCGGTCTCGTTTTCGGACCTGATGGTAATCTATACGTAAGCAGTTTCAATACCGATGAAGTCCTTCGATATAACGGCACGACTGGCGCCTTCATTGATGCATTCGTAACAGCAATGAGTGGAGGGCTGGATGGGCCTACTGATCTAGTTTTCGGACCCGATGGTAATCTATACGTAGGCAGTGCCGTGAGGACCGAGGAAGTCCTTCGATATAACGGCACGACTGGCGCCTTCATTGATGTTTTCGTAGCAGCAGGAAGCGGAGGGCTGGATGAGCCTACTGATCTAGTTTTCGGCCCTGATGGCAATCTATATGTAAGCAGCGATAACAGCGGTGAAGTCCTTCGATATAACGGCACGACTGGCGCCTTCATTGATGCATTCGTAGCAGCAGGAAGCGGAGGGCTGGATGGGCCTCTCGGTCTCGTTTTCGGACCCGATGGTAATCTATACGTAAGCAGTGCCGATACCGATGAAGTCCTTCGATATAACGGCACAACTGGCGCCTTCATTGATGTTTTCGTAACAGCAATGAGTGGAGGGCTGAATGAGCCCACCTTTTTAGTTTTCCGGGCAGACTCAGGACCCTTACCTCCCGGTGCTGGACCTCCTGAAGGATCAAATGCGCCTGAAGGTGCTGGCCCTCCTGAGGGAGCAGGGCCGCCTAGCAACCCAGGCCAGCCTGACAATCCAGGACCGCCTGACGGTGCAGGAAAACCACCTGGAGCAGGACCACCATCCCCTGCACCGCCACCAACACCGACGCCAGTTCCTACCCCAGTTCCGACCCTAACTCCTACCCCAATTCCTACACCTACCCCATTTCCGACCCCAATTCCTACACCAGTTCCGACCCTAACTCCTACCCCATTTCCGACCCCAATTCCTACACCTACCCCAGTTCCTAGTCCTACCCCAGTTCCTACACCTACCCCATTTCCGACCCCAATTCCTACACCTACCCCATTTCCGACCCCAATTCCTACACCAGTTC
>JALLOG010000292.1 GCA_027717645.1 Desulfobacterota bacterium AH_259_B03_O07 | reverse complement strand
TCGGAATTGATTTTGGCAATTTTTTGAATGCCCATTTAAAATCGAAAAGACTGTCACCGAAATATCTAACATCTACAGAAATGGCAAAATGGATACCCGATCAATATCTTGTTCTCCAATGTTACTCTTTAAAAACATAAGGGCACAAGTTTAATCGGGCACCAAAGATATTTGTAGAGACATGCCATGGTATGTCTCTACTTTATATGAACGAAACTTTAATATACTGAGATAAGATAAAAATTGCTAAAAGGATTTGTTTGGACTTATTGGATTTGATTAATGGTCAGAAAACTTATTAGTATTTTATGAGGAGCAGAGATACAAAAAATCAAGAAAGGAAATTTTATAAGAATCAATAATACTTTGATATTGTTGCAGTTACTATTCCGTTCTCTGTACCCCGTCTTTTTGAACAACCTTTCTGGATGAACCAGAACTAGATGACGCAGCAGGTTTTGGCTGTACCTGCTCAGAACTCTTTTCCTTACTTACACCCTTTGTATTGTTATTCGATGAATCTGAAAGCGCTGGATTATCCTGCGACTCAGCTTGAGGTGGAATACCTGCATTCTTAGCATAATCGGTAGAATACCAACCGTTACCCCTGAGTTGGAATGAGGAAAGAGACATTATTCTTTCTAACTTCCCCTTGCAATGCTTGCACCTCTTAAGGGGCTTGTCATTAAAACCTTGAAGAACCTCCGTTACTCTTCCACATCTGGCACATTCATATTCATAGATCGGCATATTTAAAACCTCGAATAGGACTCAATCAATTAAAACATTTTTAATATAATAAATAAACTTGAAATTTCAAGACCTTACATTAAAAACTAAAAGATAATCAACGGATTTGGAAAGTTTATAAGAAGGGTAGGGGGAAAGAAACCTAAAATGTATTTTCAATTATCGTAAATTTCATTGCCTCAAATAAAGGATCTTTATCGCCTTTTCTAACCCCTAGAGTTTCAAACATAATATTAAGTCGATTCAAGTTGCGATGTTTCTTCAATGGATCGATTATCAGCTCATCACTGTTTGGGTTTTTAAATAATCCTCCATGAAGACCTACGACTGTCTTATTGATTCCCAATTTATTATAGACTGTCCGGATATAATCAGCTAGTTCATCAACAGTTTCTTTAACCAATTCATTTGATACTTTGTCACCTTCATGAGCCGACTGAAGAACGATTTTAGAAAGACCTGCTACTTTCTCCACGACATTCACTCTGGCATCTGATTGAGAGTAGAGTAGGGGGGTTAATTGCTTAAGATTGTTGATTCCGAAATATTCCTTTACCTTCTGATATAAAACAGTCGGTTCTTGTTTTCTTCCATCTTCAATTTTCAACGCAGCATCAATGGCTCTCATTCCAATTTGATAACCGCCAGGCTCTGAGAGACTCCTAAAACCATAGCCGCCGGATCGTGCTTCGATTACTTTTCCATTTGATTGACTCATGCACCTCCCGATACATATTGCGCCTGTCCCAGCTATTAAAACAATTCCATTGTTTCCAATAGACATGAGTACTAAACCTGCATCACTCATGACGAATATGTTGTTTTTTTTAAACCCCTCCCCTCCAAATACACCTTTAATTGTGGAATGGCTTTCTGGGGTTCCAGCGCCAGCGAATCCTCCCACGACCGACGTCATATTGATCACCTCGTTGTTATAAAATATTCTATGTTATACAATGTATAACAT
>JALLOG010000291.1 GCA_027717645.1 Desulfobacterota bacterium AH_259_B03_O07 | reverse complement strand
TAATATATAATAGAGTCTTATGGAACAGGAACTTATATCTATACCTTTTGAACAGGGTAAGATTGATGCACTTTTTTACTATGCCACAGAAGGTAGATCCCCTTCTAATAAGGAGCCCGTCATTGTACATGTACATGGTTTCTTAGGGAACTTTTTAGATGGGAGTCAGCGATTTCTACCACCACTCCTGGCTAAAGCTGGATATTCTTCGGTATCAGTTAATACTCGTCTGGCTAATTTTGGATTATTTTTTGGATATGGAATCTTAGATGATACAATACCTCAAATTGATCGAGTAATAGAATTTCTGAACGAATTAGGTTATAAGGAGATCATAATATCTGGTTATAGCTTAGGTGGAAGTGTAGTTCTTAGATATGCTGCTTTAAGAAATAACCCAACCAAGAATCAAACCTTAAAAGGAGTCATAGCTCTTGCAACTCCTTATTCTCTACCAGATTCTATAAGGAAAAGGTGGAATAAGTGGGGAAGCCAACCTTCTTACGATGAAGTGTATAGTGAGGCAAAAGAGATATTAAAACCCGGACCCGATGAGTCTGATGAAGACAGAACGGTATTGATTTTTAAAGCACGAGGAGACAGTTTTAAACCAGAGCACACCGAAATCTATACTTATAAAACGTGGTGGTTTCTCGTTGGACCCGAAGCTGAGAGTTCCAAGAGCTATAAGCAAATAAAAAATATTAAAGTTCCAGTACTTCTTGTTCAGGGTTGGTACGACGATGTCGTCGACGCACGAGAGACACATGATTTAGCCCAGTGCGCTATCGAAGCCGGAAATGAAGATGTCTCCAAAGTATTTGTAGATGCAGGTCACACATTGGAGGATAAGGAAGTAGAGTTGGGAGATATTATTAACAAATGGCTTGATAAAAGATTGTAGAACAAACAAGTTTCCCGATAGCAAATGTATTTATGGCTGGTCACCAAAAAAGATTGATAACTTTTCGAGCCAAAGATGGTTTTCGTGTAAACGCGCTTTTCATTTCTGGAGATCATGATTCAAGAAATGATTTATTGAAGAAACCAATCATCATTCATATTCACGGTGTATTGGGTCATTTTCTAGCTCGTGGTACTCCTCGACTCCTTCCTCATGCCTTGTTGGAGCATGGGTATAGCTCCCTTTCAATCAACACACGAATGGCATTTTTGGGCCAAATAATGGGAGAAGCAATTTTTGATAGAACACTCTATGATATAGAGGCAGCTGTTGAACTACTTAAACACGAGGGGTTCTGCAATATTTTTATCCTAGGCTATAGCTTGGGAGCTAACTTGGCCGCATATTATGCCTCAGAAAACAGGGAGTCAAGAGTTCGAGGCCTAATTTTAGAAGGGTGCTCAGCTTCTCTTCCCGATTCTCAGAAGAAAAGATTGAAAAAGTGGGGCAGCATTCCAACCTATGAAGCTATATATGATAGAGCTCAAAAGATTTTAAGACCTGACCCTATTAGATCAGAAAATGATCAGATTTTTATAATATATAGGGCGTGGGGACCTACGTTTAATCCTGTAGATACTGAGATTTTTACTTACAAGACATGGTGGTTTATGAGGAGCCCAGATGCGTTTCATGCCAAAACCTTCAGACTTATAACTAAAATCGAAGTACCTATTCTTTTCATACACGGCGAAAAGGATGACATAGTAGAGGCCAGGGAACCCGAGGAGTTGAGAAAACTTCTTTATGAATCCGGGAACACAG
>JALLOG010000290.1 GCA_027717645.1 Desulfobacterota bacterium AH_259_B03_O07 | reverse complement strand
TTAGACTAGAACTTGATAGGTGGATTGATTGTTACAATATGAACTACCTTCATTCGGCACATGGATACCGCACACCGGTTCAGGCAGAAGAAGAGTATTACAAGAATCATGCTTTACATTTAAACTCAGCCTGAGTAATGGGGAGTAGTACCATCCCAAACCACCAACTCATCCCAACTCGTGGAATATCTAGGTTATAGTTAAGACCTACACATACTCCAAGGGCTATGAACCCCTAAAAAGCATTTTTTAAGTAGGCAATGTGTCACTAACGTACTGAACGAGTACAAAAAAGCATTGACATGGTGTTAGATTTGCTGTAGGTACTAAAATTGGGGGTATATAGCAATGAAAGTAATTATTCTATTTTTGATCTTAGCCTTTATGAATATTGGAGGCTGTAGCTGTAGCTGTAGCTGTAATGGAGATGGTGAAGATGGTGGACCAGGTCCTGCCCCCACCCCCACTCCAGCACCAATAGATGGTAGCTGTGATTATACATTTTCGTTTCCCTTCACGACTGAACAACGTTGTGAGTTTTTAGCAACTGGTCTTCAGTGTGACGCTGCTAGTTTTGCAATAACAGTGCCAGGTGAGTTTCCTATTCTTGACGTATCTGAATGTAATGGTATCCAATGTTTAGATTGCCTTTGCTCAGCGATAGATATGGGTCCTTTTTCTGATCTAACTGGAGAGGAGTGTGCTGACAGAAGGGACCTAAATAACTGTTTTTCAGAAACCTTGACCAATGGACAATGTCAACTATTTGATTGCCTACAAGACACACCTTGTGGCAATTTCTTTAGAGATTAAGACTTATTGGTAAATTTGAGGTTGCTTTATAAGTATTAGAATATTTTTTTCTAACACTTTTAGAACGAAATTCCGGGGGGAAACAGATAGGCGAATTAACAATTCCATGACCCATTAATCCCTCCGTGCCCTTTCAAACGCAGCTGGCACGGGCCAGTGGGTAGACGGCGATCCATTCATGGTTAACATCAACACACTGAACAACCGTAGATACTGGTCGGCTACTGAGCTCGCCACCACCCAGAACCAGGCATGGGTCGTCGGTTTCATCAATGGCATCGTGGGCACCGCCAGTAAGAACACCAACTCCCTCAATGTTCGCGCAGTCCGTACAGGACCGTGATTGGTCATTTGGTTATTTGACAATTTGATAAATGGGGTCGGGGGCTGATTAGTAAAAGCGCGAATACTGCAATTAATCAGCGGATAAGGGAAAGTGGCTCAGGCTGAGCATTCACAAATTTACAAGAGTGCATATGACATATGCCTATATTTCTGGCAAGAGGTACGCACTTTTTTATGTTACTACAATTATCCCTGCACAGTTCAACGGACTTTATGCCGCCGGCTCCTCAAGCTATAAAGCGAAGCTGTAATTGGTAAAACAAAAACTTGCTTGTAGGATGAAAAACCACAAAACCGAATGTAAACGCTCCTAATATTCTTGGCGTATTATACTATTCATGCTTCACATTTAAACGCAGCTTGACATAAGGGGAGGTAGAGCCAAATCTGACCACCAACTCATCCCAACTTGTAGTATATAATTGTAAGACTATCTAACGAACTCAAAACTAAAAATTATTATTGACTTCTATATATGAAATGGTTTACAGTATGAGAATTACGACTACATTGTAATAATTACAATTTAATAAGAAATAAGGCAGAGGTTGAGGATAAGATGATGGGGTAGTTG
>JALLOG010000028.1 GCA_027717645.1 Desulfobacterota bacterium AH_259_B03_O07 | reverse complement strand
TCCTATGCAGGGACAGGCAAATGTTTTCTACCGTTATGCCCCTGAAAAAATCGATTATGCGATTAAGCGTTATCAGAGGGAAACAAAACGCCTATATACCGTTCTGGATAATCGCCTCAGAGATCGCGAGTATTTGGCGGATAAGTACTCAATCGCAGACATTGCAACCTGGCCGTGGGTATCAATCCATGATTGGGCTGGTGTTGAAATAGAAGACCTTCCAAATTTAAAGCGTTGGCTTGAGGCTATTGGCGAGAGGCCGGCTGTTAAGCGAGGAATGAAAGTACCTAAGTCTAAAGATGTAATGGTTGATGAAGAAGAAACTAAAAAGAGGGGAGCAAGTATTCTTGTTTAATGCCACATATTGTTATCCGCCTTAAAAAATACCTAGATAAAAAGGCCGATAGGTCTTATCATCAAAGCGTGTATGCGACCCTAATTGTAGACTCAAATGTATTCTTTCAGTAATTATAGGCTCCTAATTACAACTAATGGTAACTGTGTAGTTTACTCCGTCACCAGCTTGGCCGCACGTTGCCAGGCCGCCAGATAGACCAGGTAAATCCGGGTCATCAAATGCCCAAGCATAAGGTGCTTTATTAGTGGGAAATCCCCCGCACGATGTCGCAATATTTTCGATGTATTTTAAAGCATCGGGGGTCCATCCACGACCTTGTTTGCATTGATCGTAAGGATCGCATATTTGATTTGGGTTATAATTCGACGCAACAGGTGCACAATTACTAATGTTACACGATTTACCGGAGCCAAAGTCCATAATACAAGAATTAAGGTTATTTGGTTGATTTGGATCTATTTGATTTACAGGTGTAAATGGCGAGCATCCAAAACCAGCACAGTTTGGATCTCCACAACTTCCAACCTTACATTGACACCGAAGTTTAAGATCGTCCAGACTTCCAGGAATGATGTTTTCAAATGGGTTTAAATTACTAGGTACTGCTGAATTACCTACCATTTTATCAGCAGCGAGGCATACTCCTACTTCGCCGGGATTCGCTCCTCTAAAGTTACTGTTTTGACCATTCTCCCTGACAAATCTATCCCAGGGACATTGGGGTAAATTTGCACAATTCCCTACAGTGGCGCAACTCTGATTGGAGGGCTCGATTTCCGCTGTTACATGGAACGCAGCAACCATACTGCCATTATAGTTGTCCCCGCTCGGTGTGTCCATAGTAAACTCGGTTACCGTGGAATTATCCGCACCTTTTCCCTCTGTGCCGCAATTCAAGAACCCGCCGCAACCACCCACTCCACATTTGAGCCCTTTACCAATTGCACAAGTCGTAAAAGGATCGATAGAGGGTTGAAAGTTTTTACAATCTGCATCTGTATTACAGCTAATTGCTCCTGGAAAACAGTTTTGCCCCGTGACATCTGAACAACAGACATTGGAAACTTTGCAACCGGTGCGAAAACTGAATTGGCCAGAGCTCCAGCCAAAAGGGACTTCAAGTGTCCTACTATTATCAACTTGAGCACAAGTTGTAAAGGGATTATCGTTTAGACAATCCGTAAGTACAAATGGCATACACCCCTTTGTAGGTATTTCACAATTTTGGGCCGTGGCATCTGTACAACAAATATTCTTCGGAGGTATTTCCCAAGATGCTGTATCACCCGGTCCCCAAAGCGGTGGCCCTCCATTGACCGGAAGATAGGGTTCAGCAGCTATAGAAAGTTTTTCTAACTTTTTTTCTTCTGGATTTACAATGCCAGTTATGGCTTCGGATGGATTAAAAGTAACTTTTTCCCCTTCTTCCACAATTTCAGGATTGGAGGGTATAGTTTCTCTAATAAAGGGGGGTGAGTTACCAGTAGATGCAAGCGATTGAGGTTCACTACTTCTTTTCGCAATTACCTTGGTTTCTTTATCTGTTGGAAATAACGGGCCCGAATCCCTAAAGTAAAGAGCCACGGCAAAGACAATTAAGACAAGCGAAACCACGACGACCGGGATTCTTGACAATTCCATAGTCCAGGAGGGTTTGACCTTAAGAGGTAGTTCAGGACGGTAATTTGCGTCGTATTCAATCCTTTTTTTTGGATTTCCTAAGACACCATAAGCCTCATTTAGCTTCTTTGTAGTCTCGAGTCCTGACTCCCCTACTTTGTCGGGGTGTTGCAACTTTATAAGGTTAAGCCAGCTTTTTCTTATTTCCTCAGATGAAGAAGAGGGAAGAACACTTAGGATTTTATAATAATCTTCTTTCGGCTCATTTTTGGTAAAATATTTCAGGATAAATTTGGCCTGCTCAATTATAAATGTTTCACTAATCTTTTTATTTTTAGCTACTTTTTTTAATAAATTATAGTTTGTAGAGTCCTTTCCTTTTGCAATATCTTTAAGAAGAGAGGAAAAGAAAACCTCATCCTTAGAAAACTCGTTTAAGATTTCTCTTATATCAGTTGAACTTACGATCTTATCAATTATATTTTCAAATACTTTTCTATCTATGTTGATCATTCGTATTGGTCCCAACCTTAAGGAGTTTTACATCATCTACCCATGCAGTACCGGAAATATATCGGTCAAGCTTATTGCTCTTATGGCGTCTAAGTCTAATTACGACGGATTTGCAGTCAGGAGGAGTGTGAAAAGAGAGCTCAATTAATTTCCAATCGGTTGTACCCGTAAGCGGCTCTGTTGCTTTCATCATATTACTACAGTAAACCTCCCAGACTATACCGTTTCTTGTTGTTATATCCTGGGTGGCAACACCTGATATAAGGAGATATTCGGTGTCAGGCTCTACGGGTATTACTTGAGATACATGATGAAAATCGACATTGTGTTTTCCATCAAATTTTAACCTTAAGGATCTCTTACCCTTTGTTTTCTTCTTCCAATCGAAGTCTATACTTACTCCTTCTATTTGATTGATTTTCCAATCAAAGCCCCTGCCTAATGGGTCATTTTCAAATTCGCCATTCCAGACGAGCGAATCGTCTTCGATATTTGGAAACATCTCACTCCAGATGGAAAAAGCCTTGGATATTTTGTCTTTTCTAATAAGGTAGTCAATATATCCAAAGGCAACGTTATTAGAAACGATTCCTATTCCTTCCATCCTTTTCCAAGCAGGAAAAGTCTCATCCAACTTATCTTTTGAAATCAAGTAGCCGAGATAACTCGGAAGAATCTCATCGCTAACGACTTTGCTTAGAATTAACCCCGGATTATCTATCAACTGCCAACAAATATCAAAAACCCTTCCCCTTCTTGCTGGGTCTGCTTTTGCAACAATCCTGAGGCTATCCAAAGCCATGGACTTACTACCAAGTCTTAAAGCAAGAATAGAGGCTTCCCAGAGTTGTCCAATAGATAGAGGAATAAGGTCTAGCGCGCGACCTAGTGTGGCCAGAGCCTTTTCTTTTTCACCGTTTTCAACAAACATCTCCGTAATTCCCAACCACGAAGAGGTAAGAAGGGGATTAAGTTCAATAGACCTGACATATAGTGTTTGAGCCTTCTTTTCATCTCCTAGCATAAGCATGTGATAAATCCTTGCTAAATCTAGGTTATGCTCGGCACTAGAGGAATTTAGGAAAAAGCCCTTCTCCATAGAGTCCAATTTCCCTTTTTCAGAAAATATTGAGGAAAGCCCAAGCCTGATTGTCTCTTCAAAGAAAAATAGACTAAGAGCGAGGAGAACGAAGAACTGGTAATTTCCTTTTTTTATGTTTTTGTTTTTCATCACCATCATAGTAATAATAGCTATATCCGTATTTACGACCTCTTAAATCAAGCCTGTTTACAATGGTTCCAACGATTTTTCCGCCTACATTTACTATATTTTCGATCGTAGATTGCAGTAACTGCCTTTGAGTAATTCCAACGCTTGTAACGAGTAAAACTCCATCCACAGATCTTGCAATAAGCCGTGAGTCTGCGAATCCCGTAATCGGGGGTGAATCAATCAGGACACAATCGTATTCTTCATTTAGATGCTCAATTAGTTCTTTCATTTTTTTTGAACCAAGAAGCTCGGCAGGATTTGGTGGAAGTTGACCCGTAGGAATTATATCCATCCTATTAATATCCGTATGATGAATTACACCCGGGAGTCCCATTTTACCAACAAGATAAGTGCTTAGCCCAAATGCATTGCCGTTATCTAAGAAAATTTTATGCAACCTTGGCCTTCTAAAATCTGCATCTACCAGAACCACCTTATATCCAGACTGAGTAAGCGAAATCGCAAGATTGGACGCGCATGTGCTCTTTCCTTCAAGGGGTTGAGAGCTGGTAACCATGAGAGATCTTGGATTATTATCCGTAGAGGAGTACAGAATAGAGGTTCTTATAACTCTAAATGCTTCAGATATCAGGGACTTTGGATTTTTATGGGCCAACTTCTCAAGATCTTGTATTTCATTAGTATCTATCAGTGGAACGGAACCCAAAAATGGGAGAGAATAATTTCTTTTTATCTCTTCTTCGTCTTTTATCGTGTTATCAAAATGCTCGAAGATGAATGCTAGAAAAACACCTATCATAAGACCCATCAGGGTTGCAAGGAGCACATTAAACTTTATATTTGGCTTATAAGGCGCAAGTGGAACGGATGCATAGTCTACAACCTGTATGTTAGTCGCTCTAATCGCGGAAGTTACCTCAGTCTCTTTAAGCCTTTGAAGAATGTTCTCGTAAATAGATTGGTTTGTGTCTACCTCTCTTTCAAAAATCTTATACTGGATTGCTTTGTCGTTTAGTTGGGCTGTTCGATTTTTCTGTTCGGCAGTTCTCTTCTTGATAATGTTTTCTTTTCTTACCGCTCCCTGATAATCCTTTTTTATGCTTTCGGCGATTGCATTTGTCTGCAACGCGATATCGCTTCGAATTCTGGCAAGCTGTGCATTAAATTGCTTTATCTCGGGATAGTTGGGTCCATAAATGACCGCCAAATTGTCATATTTGGAGTTTAGCTTTGTATACTCCTCTTTTAATGTCTGGATTGAAGGATCACTCATCACCTGAGGTAGATATTCATAATTCCCGTTTTGAACCTCTTTATATAATGCCTCCTTTGAGAGTCTTTCGGATTCGGCTTCGGATAGGGTTTCGTTTAGTTCCGCAAGCTGCTTGTATGTAAGATTAAGGTTTTGATCTAAAGAGACAATATCAGCGTTTTTTGCAAAGGCGCTAAGCTCTTCTTCGGCTCTTTCGAGTTTTGCTTTTAACTGTTCGAGCTGCTTTTCAAGAAACGCCCTTGCGGCTTTTGTTGCGTCTATTCGCCTGTCTAAAACCCACTCTATGTATTTGTCTAAAAGAGTGTTGACTGTTTTTGCAGTAAGCTTCGGATCAGTACTCTCAAAGCTAACATCGAGCAGTCTAGATTTTCTATCTGGTGTTACTTTAACCCTTTCTAAAAAGGAGTTAATTAAACCTTGTTGTCTAGCAAGCTTCTTTTTTTCGATCTCTCCCTGATCTGATTCTTTCTTTACTGTAAAAATTCCAGCAACTGCATTTTTTACACCAGCGACTGCATTTTTAAGAAAGGGCAAAAATCCTTTTTTTGGGTCCTTTCCTGTTGCGAATTCAGAATGTGAGCCGAGCCCGAGACTATTGACAACCTCTTCGGCCAAAGATCTGCTTTTGATAAGCTTATACTGCGTTTCATAGAACTCCCTCTGCATTGCGTCAACCTCTACTACTTCTTGGAATGTCGTAATTTTGGGATTTTCAGGGGCTATCTCTATCGTGGCCTCGGCCTTATATACGGGTGTCTTCACCAAGGAAAATATAGTCACGGTTACAATAGAGATAACGAAGCACGATATTACTATCCATTTTCTTCTCAGAATAACATCAATGTAATCCCTGAGGTTTAGTACATCCTCGATATGGGAATCGTATTCTCTTAGAACCTCTGTGGATAAGGGATAATCCTCTCTTTCCTTTAATCCCCTCCTTTTGTATTCCTGGATTTCTCTACTATCTTTTTCTCCCAACCGAGTAACTCCGTACGTTTATCTTATATCTCTATAGCGTTCGGGAGGGTCATAGCCTACCCCAACGAGGCCAAATCCAAGACTAAGGCGAAGACCATAAATAAGTCTCTTAAATCCGCTAGAGGCAACCACTATTGCATCTCTATCATTTACTTTAGGGTCTTCGACCGCTCCATCTCGAATCTGATCCAGATCTAACTTTATAAGTTCTCTTTCTCCATTTCCCAAATAACGAATCAAAGTCACATCCCTACTATTTGCATAGCTTGTAAACCCACCTGCTTCGGAAATGACTTGACTTACCGTGGTGAGACCTTCTTTTATTTGAATAGAGCCCGGGCTCCTTACCGCACCCTCGACAAAAACGTTACCAGCCTCAGGAACATAGATTACATCTCCAGGTTTTAGTACAAGATTTATCTCCTTGGCTGCATCTCCCTTTTGAAGCAGCTCGTCAAGGTCAACCATGTAAGCCTGTTTTCGCCCATTTTCCTCACTTCTTGTGACATAAACCGTCCTTCCTGCTCGATCTTTCAAACCCCTTGCGGCGGCAAGGGCATCGATTAGAGTTAGTTTTCCCACAAGCTCATAATTTCCCGGTTCTCTTACAAAGCCAACTACTGATACAAGCTTGCTTTTATTCTCACTAATAAAGAGAGAGACATGGGGATTATTGATATATTGACCTTCTTTTAGAAAACTCTCGATCCTTTGCTCCGCTTCTCTTGCAGTGAGCCCATCTACATCAACCCCGCCCAAGAGAGGAAGAGTTATCTGCCCTCTTGAGCTTACGCGTGCTGTGGTTGTTAGCTTCTCGGACTCAAATATCCTAACTTCTAGCAAATCCGCGGGTCCTATAAGGTAATCGGCAGGGGACACGGGAGAGGTGGCCCCCCGTTTAAGAAGTTTAGAATTAAGCTCACTCATTTCCTGGGAAGATTCTATGCTACTTTGACTAAATGAACTAACGGGCGGGTTGTTGCTAACCGCGCAAGCATATGTGAAAATCATGAATACCAATCCAGCAGGTATTGAATACGTATACACTTTCATTAGCATTAGAGACTACCCATATTTCAAATCAGCAAATGCTATAAAAGAGTGCACAAAACTTTACTGTTTACTACATATCCCACTTTAGATGAGAAAACTATTATTCTATAGGGATTACTGGACTTCCTGCCTTGTCTTTGGCAATTGCCGTGGCGGCAGCAGCTATAAATGGTAAAGTGAATAGCGAAGGCACCACCACTGCAGCAACCGAGGGCGCTGATGGACCAACCTCTGCTGCAGTTAGAAGTATAGCAGCAAGCAATTCTTTATCCGTTGGCTGGACACCAAGTACAAAGACCCCATCTCGCAGTAGAACATTTTTTACAACAAGCTCGGTTTCCCCAGGAAGCGGGTTGTCGGATAAAGCTTCAATAGGTTTTCCATTATCATCCACTACGACTAACGGATTATTATTTCCTTCAATTACACCATTACAATCAGGAGTACATTCTTCCGAATTAGTTCCTTTCTTTCCTACAAATTCCTCTAAGTCTATCGTCGCCTGTGCTAGAATTATTTTCTTTCCAGCACTTATTTCGGTAAGCCCCTTAGAGCTAAGTGCCGCTAATGTACCTTCGCTAAGGTCTAAAACAGTGCTGTTTTCACTTACCACAATTCTCCCTTCAACAATAGAGCTATTCGCTTTAACTATTTTTGGGGGACTAATAACCCCATCTTTTGTATTGAAAGAAACAATCGTTTTATGAGGTTGGAATCGAAAGTTTAGAATCCCTTTTTCAATCTGAAAGATAACCTTTTCCCCCTCATCTATTGCTTCAAGGACAGTTCCCTTTTCGGCTATGAATGTTCCCCCACTGATCCTTATTAGGGCCCTATGCCCATAACTCATTCTATTGCCTGAAACAAGTGGAAATATTTCTGGATTTGAAGGAGATGTGTAAACCGCAACCTTACCTAAAAGTGAAGCTGCATTCAATGCTTGAAGATTTATCAAAAGGGCTACTATAATAAAAAACAGATATTTTGTAATTTTCATAATTTTATACCTCCATATATTTTAAGGTCTCTTCTTTTTTTTAATCCTTACTTACTATTATGTTTAGACTGAATATATGTTATTCCATCGTAATGTTTATTCTTTTAAATAGTTTACAAAAAATCCAGATTTAAAACTATAGCACTTTAGTAGGATTTTATTTAAGGAGGTTTCTAGTACTTTAGTACTAGTACCAGTTGTAGAAATGTTTTAATTTCGGAATTTGAGGGCAAGTTGAAGTCTGTTATCAATGCCAAGTTTGTTAAATATGTTAGCTAAATGGGACTTTACTGTTGATTGACTAATAAAAAGTTTATTCGAGATTCGCTTGTTGTTAAAGCCCTGTACAACAAGTCTTACGATCTCTTCTTCTCTGCTTGTGAGGTTGGTATTTGGTGACGTTTTCTTACCTTTTACCGGAGTTAAAAGCCTGTTTAAGATTTTTCTTATTACTTTCATCTCCCCCCAAATCTCACCTCTACTTACATACTTAATCGCATTAATCAACTTCTCTTTATTTGATTTGTCTAATAAAAATCCCAGAGCACCTAAGGATATGTATTTTAGAACTAATTGCTCATCAACAGTGTGGAGCAATAAAAGTACCTTTGTATGAGGATGCTTATTCTTTAGTAAAACTAGTATTTCATCAATGTGTAAGTTAGCTAAGGCTGTGTCAATAAACAAGACATCGGGTTTCTCTCGCTTAATGAGTGGAATAATTTCTGTATTATTTGATGCCTCAGCTACTATCTCAATATCTTTTTCAGACTCTAGTATTTTTCGGATCCCCTCTTGAAGTAAAGTGGATGAAGAAAACACAGCTAATGAGATCATTCCTGCTTCCTTTCTAACACTTGTTTGAAGTTTCTGAGCCCCCGAAAATCCTTCCTGCCCTGGCTTGTGTTCGGCGACTTCTCTTAAGACCATGACGGCTCCAATAATGTCTCCTTCTTCATCCCGGATGGGAGAAGCTTTAATATCAACTTTTAGCTCCTTTCTATCCCCGTCAATTAGTAGAGTACAATTAGAAAGAACCATTACCCTTGCCTGCCGAATTACCTTCTTCACGGGGTTCTCAATAGGGGTATGCGTTTCTTCAATTATGATTTTGATTATATCTATATCTTTACCTAAAGCATCTTCCTGTTTACACTCAATCAGCTCTTCGAAAAGTAGGTTCATATATGTTATGTACCCCAATTTGTCAGTAGCAACCACAGCATAACCAATACTTTTGAGTGTGTTTACAACCCTTTTTTTCCTCTCTATTAATTTGCTTTCCATCTCATGCTTGTAAAGGGCTACTTCAACAGCAGATTGTAAATCTTGTATTACAAATGGCTTGATAATGTATCCATAGGGTTCTGTCATTTTTGCCCGCTCAATGGTTTTATTATCCGCATAAGCTGTAAGATAAACAACTGGAATGTTTTTATTAGCACGAATGTGTTTAGCGGTTTCCACTCCGTCTAACTTACCTTTTAATACAATATCCATTAGCACTAAATTCGGGCTTAACTTCACCGCTTTTTTAATGGCTTCCTCTCCGGAAGAGGCAACAGCAGACACTTTGTACCCAAGCTCTTTCAACATGTTTCGAATACTCTTTGCTACAATACTTTCATCTTCTACAACCATGATTCGCGCATTTGCCATTTTAATTACTCGCTTAGATCATATTATTTTTCAGGGAAAGTAATTTTAAATGATGTTCCACTTCTTCTATTAATCTTGATAGAACCATCGAGTTGATCTGTTAAAGCGGTTAATAATTGAAGACCTAACGATTTCGCTTTTCTGTATTTTAAATCCTTTGGGAAACCAATACCATTATCACTGACAGTCAGGACACAATTACTGTTTAAGGAGTCGAGTTCAATACATATCTCTCCTTCTTTGCCATTAGGAAAAGCATGTTTCAGGGCATTTGAAATGAGTTCATTTACAATTAAACCGCAGAGAATTGCCTTGTCGGCATTCATTGAAGCATTTCTAATCTTGATTTTCAGTCTTATGTCTTTTGGTTTGATTCCGTATGAGTTTAATAAATAAGTTCCAATGTTTCGAACGTAGTCACCAAAGTTAATTGATCTAAGGTCCTTAGATTGATAGATATGTTCATGAATGAGAGCCATTGATCTGACTCGGTTCTGTGTTTCATTAAAAGCATTATTTATCTCTTTATCTTTGAATTGTCCTGATTGAAGGTAAAGCAGACCGGTGACAATCTGCAAATTGTTCCTTACCCTATGTTGAATTTCCCTTAGAAGAATCTCTTTCTCTTGTAGTGATTTCTTAGTATGTTCTTCAGCACTCCTTCGCTTGGCGTTTTCCTTTTTCAGTTCTTTATTGATCTCAGATAATTTCTGCGTACGTTCTTTGACACGAAGTTCGAGTTCTTCATTTGTCTTTTGTAATGCGTCTTCTGAATTTCTCAGCGCCTCGGTCTGTCGCGCAATATTAATTGCCACCTCAATTTGATTTGCCACAATTTCAAGTAGCTTTAATTCATCATCATCAAAGGCATTCTTATGGAAAGAATTTACATTTATAGCTCCTATAGTATCACCTCCAAAGTGAATAGGCATAGATAAATAGCTTTTTATTCCCAACTCTCTACCTGCTGGAACAATATAACTATCTTGATCAGCATCTGGACAATACCTAGGCTTACCATCCATAATCACCCTCCATGTATAGCCATTCGGATAGGGTATTCTTCCAGCCCGATCAATATACCACGCAGGTGTACCTCTATAGGCCTTAATAACTACTTCTTTACCTTCAACTTGATGGATCGACACCTTATCCACAGAATCTAAATTTTTTATTATCTCATCTACCGCATTCTCGAGCACTTCCTGAAGATCAATTGACTGATGCACACTCTGGGTCACTGTTCTAATGATTTTCTCGTATCGATTCTTTTTGGACAACTCTCCATATAGCTTTGCCTTCGATATGGCTAAAGAGATTTGATCACCGATAGTAGAAAGTAAATTTCTCTCTTCCCTGTCAAACCAACGTTCTTTGTAGCTAAGGAACCAAATGACTCCTATAACTTGCTCTTCTAAAGATATAGGTATCCCTAAGGCACTGTGATGTCCTATGTCCTTACCTGCAGGACCGACATTTGAGTCTTTCTGAATGTCTTCAATATTAATTATTACCCCTGTGTTAATAACCTTCCATGTTACCCCCTTAGGGTAGGGTATTCTTCCAGCCCTGTGTATGTAATCCTCAGGGACATTCCTAGAGACTTGGAGGACAGCTTCTTTGTTATCGTCATCTACTAAATAAATCATTGCCATATCTACATTTTCTAGAGCTGTAGTCATATCTAAGGCAATCTTGTAAACCTCTTCTAAGTCTAGGGATTCATGTACTGCTTGAGTAATAGCATTTAGTAATTCTAAGTCCCTATTTCTCTTATTTAATTCCTCCTCAGCTCGCTTACGTTTCTCATTTTCAACCCGCAATGATTCGTTAACTTCTGTTATCTCCTTAGTTCTAATACCCACCCTCTGCTCTAACTCTGCATGAGATATCTTTAGCAATTCCTCCGATGCCTTGCTCTCGGTTACATCATTTATTACATGTACAAAATGAGTCAACTTGCCTGATTCATCCTCTACTGGAGAGATTGTTAATTCATTCCAAAAAAATGTTCCATCCTTTTTATAATTCCTGAGCAATACCTTGTGTTCTCGTCCCACTTCAATGGCTTTACGTAGTTCTTTAATGCCTTCCTGGTCATTGTCGTCATTCTGGAGAAAACGACAGCTTCTACCAATAATTTCATCACGGGAGTATCCTGTGATCTTTTCAAAGGCAGGGTTGCAGTGAATTATTGGGTTATCTGGCTGTCTAGCATCAGTTATTAATATGCCATTGGTTACCGATGTAAAGGCTCGATCACGAATTAGCATCCTCTCTTCAACACGTTTTTGATCGGTAATGTCACACAAAAACCCGCTAATTGAGATCACTGGACCTTGTTGGTCTTTCTCAAGGCTCACGTGATCTCGTACCCAACGTGTGGTTTTGTCTTTCCTTATAATACGGTATTCCATGGCTTTGTTTTCAAATTTACTCATCAATTCTGTGATCTCTGCAATTACTCTTTCCTTGTCTTCAGGATGGATTGTATTCACCCACAATTTTGGGTCATTGATCCACTCCTCTGCGGTATATCCATAGATCTTTTCGATTGCCCTGTTCACATATGTTGCAGCAAAAGTTTTCGGGTTCGCTCTGTAAACCACTTCATCAAGCCTCTCGGCAAGAATTTTGAATTCTTTATCGTCAGACTCATGCAGTTTTTTTTCTATCTGCTTGGGCTGGATTTCTAATGTTTCCAACTCAGCAATCCGTTCGGGCATTTCCTCCAGTTTATTTATGAGCTGTTTCCTAGCCTTATTTTCATCCCTCATCTTGTGCCTCCTCAAACAGCGGGCAAATTAAGTCTTATTAAGAAGGCCACAGTACAAATGGGTGTTTTCTCCTTACAATGGCTTGCCTTAAAAAGTTGTACGATGAGATTGTTGTGACCTTTTTACATTCTAAATACATCTAAATGTATTTGAACATAATAGTCAAGTAATATCTATCAGCAATTACTGAACTTAAGAAGATCTCAACAATCACTTTAGAATCCTTTTATTGTATCACCGGCATCTTCTTTAACTTTATTTTCACTTTGGATATATTAACCTCAGTTGTGATCTATAGGTGGTAGGTTGCGGCTTGAGTTATTTCAACAGCTTTTAAATTGTAATCTATAATCCAAACGGAGTTATGAGAATGTTTACCCGAGTGCTTGAGATATTGATCTATGTTTTTACAATTTCTCTTCTTATTTTCTCACCCCTTCCATTTGGTAGCGTCAGACCATTGGCTAAGTTTATTCTCCAACTCCAGGCCTTCTTACTTTTTTTTATATGGCTTCTATTGCTACTATATGAGAGGAAGAAACCTTTTCTTAATATTAGAAATTATACGCCACTTTTGGTATTTCTATTGATTTGCTTATTTCAAATCCTTCCACTTCCAGAATTTATTTTAAGGATAGTCTCAGAAAAGAGCTTAGACATCTGGGAGAAAACACAGTCGGTAATAAGCAGTATTGGATTTTCCGATGAAAAAAGTTTGTTTACCATAAGTCTGTATCCTAATGCTACATGGAAAGAAACCCTACTTTTATTGTCCTACATAGCGTTTGGGATTGTCATATCAAGAAGCTTTAAATCTGAAAGAAAAATAAAAATGGTACTTATCCCGATATTCGCGGTATCACTCTTTGAGGCCGGTTACGGGATATACCAGTATGTAGTAAGCAGTGACGTTGCAACAGGTCCTGGGATAGAATCCGCCAGAGGAACCTTTGTAAACCGTAATCACTTTGCAGGGTTGCTTGAGATGTCGATTCCTCTTGCTTTGGGTTACGTACTTTCTATTGGTAATTGGGAGGATAATAAAGAGAGGACCTTTTTTAAGAACCTAATTTCATCGGATAATCTTCAAAAAAGTATTCTTCTTCTCTTTCTGCTTGGGATAATGATTCTAGCCCTAATCCTTTCAAAATCAAGGATGGGCATATTTAGTGGCTTTTCATCACTCATATTCTTCTATCTGGCTTACTCGAGTTTTACAAGGAACAAGTTACAAATATCCTGGATGCTCTTTTTTGTTCTAGCTGTTGCCGTTCTCTATGGACTCTTGATCGGGATTTATCCCGTGTTTGAAAGGTTTTTCCAGACTATATCAGGAGAGCCTGGAAGAATTTTGATTTGGAAGGATATGATGGGTATTATAAAAGACTTCCCTCTCTTTGGAACCGGTCTCGGAACTTTCAGTTACGTTTACCCTCTTTACAAAAAATCCGTAGAACAACCTATTGTTTATGTATATGCTCATAACGATTATCTTCAGCTTATGGTTGAAACCGGCATTTTAGGTTTCTTATCTATTATGACTGCACTTTCACTCTATATATCTTCTTCATTTAAAGACTTAATACGTCTCTATCAAGAGGTAGATTATTTTAGATTTTTCCTCTTGCTTGGCGCGCTAACCGGCGTTGTATCAATACTTATCCATAGTTTGGCGGACTTTAATCTTCATATTCCATCGAATGGACTCTATTTTGCATTCTTCATAGGCTTTTCAAAAGCAATCGGGAGTAGACACGAATAGAATGCTTATAAAGGAATCTTAAATACTTTAGTATTATTGAAATATCCCTACATCTTGACACTAGTAACCTCTATTTAAAGATTAAAATTTACTTTAAAAACTTTAAAAAAACCAAGAAGTGGTCTTGTAATAGGATATTAATTTAGATGCGATCACCAGATTTTAATATTATATATGCTTAGGGCTCTATATCGCATAACGATGTTTTACTCTTCTCTTATCTAATTGTCACTTATATTATAAGATTGTTTCTATTTCTGATGGATAAAAGGTAGTGGTTGTACTGAACCTGATGAATTTAAATCCCTATGGGTTACACGCCATGTTATGAGAAGTCTTAATAATTTGTCTTGCCGAATAAGAGAGTAAACGGAAATACATATATACATATTGCGCTAAGAAGTAACATGCTCAATACTAGGTAGTTTTACCCTTCTTGGCTCCAATTCACTCATTCGGTTAAGACCTTCAACAAATGAAAATAATCCTTCGGAAGTCCACTGAGGTTTTCGGATCAGGCTTGATAATTCGCAGGGAACCTTAGAAGACACAGTTGGTTCAGAACTGTCTAGCAGCCCTCCCAATTCGTCAATAATAAATGGCTAAAGGCCTCCCAATAACTTGTATAACGCACAAGAAGAAGAATTCCGAATTCATAGTTTCCCATCGGTAGATTCAGCCCAAAGCAAATGCATTCTAATTTGTATGCCCCTTGATGGTACCGAAACCATTTTACCGGCTCGCTTTCTTCAAAGAACCAGTCATGTCTTAGTCGTCGTGCCCCTCTCTGTATCTCAATTCCACCAAAATGTTCATCATATAGTTCACGGTAGGCAGTGGATGAAAGTTTTACCTCAGCCAAAGGGTCTATCATAGCTTGGTGAAGTGCTTTCGGGATAACACTAATCATGGTCTGGCAATCGCTCACGGTTCTTGACTGACGCTGGATCGGGATTACAAAGTCGTTATACGGTTCACCACGAGCCATTGCAAAGAGTACATTAACGCCTCCTGCACTCATACGTGTTTTTAGATTAGCTAAAGTGCTACCGTCCGGTAACAATTTTTGACGTAGTGGTAAGTATTTGTTCTTATTGAAAATCACTTTATCAATTGAGAAGTCAGCATCAATAAGAGCTTGAATTGTTTCATCATATGATGCACCTGTAGTGAAACGGTATTGAAAGAACTGATCCAATGCAAAGACTTCGCTAATACACTGAAAGGAGCCGCTTCTTTACATGCACGTGACCATCTAAGACTAAAAGCAACAATGTGTTTAGGTATAGCATAGGGTAGGTTTAAATGGGTCAACAATAACAAACATGCCTGCAACTGGGCTATTGCAGTATCATCGGAAAACCCTCAGGAAAAGAATTTTGTTTGGATAGAACCGTATAGGTCAATATTGAAAGGTGAATCAAGATATCGGAAAGTCAAGGATTGCAAAAAGCGATCTCTAGAACCTATGCTGCTTTGAAACTTAGAACTCAAAAGATTCCAACTACATTGAGGTAGTAATTATTATTCTAAAGGAATTTCGTAAATCAGTTGGAAGTGCCGTCTAACGCAAGCTTTGGATAACTATTTGTGTATCTACCTTTTTCGATTTTATTAATGGTGATGATAAGATGATACCAAATGTCATTTAAAATAAGCCTGTGAATAATCTATAATGACTTCTGACTCAAGGATCAGCTCCATACTTTTATGATTAGTCACGTTATCGGCCATTGTGGGGGAATTCAACAATAGAATTATTTTGTTGAATTGGGTAACGGTGCCTAAATAGAGAATTCTCTGTAATCATTAAAAAATTTAATCTTTTGAGTTAGCCGGTTAACTAAAAACCTTAGAAATAACTATTGATTTCTAAACAAATTTACAGTAATACGTTGAGCTTAATGAGATAATACTAAAACTCCCTGATTTCAACTTACCCTAATTATATTTTCTCAATTAAGGACTGATGATAAATTCCCTGAGAATTAAGCCTTGTAACTGGGGAAAGAACGGTGCGGATCAAATTATTCCTAATTGTTCCTCTCACATGTAAAGAGGATAATATGAAAACAAGCAATTGAGTTTTAGAGTGCTTAGATATATTAGATATAGCTGCTACTAAATTTGTGTTCGGATTTGTTATTTATTTATAAAGAATAATGTTTCTTATTTTCAACCTTCTCTTTTATTTCCCGGCCAATTATATGCAGTGTGTTAAAACATAAGCTCCATATTTCTTTCCCATATTTAGGGACTTCACTTGCATGAGTTATTTTATGTCTGAGTGGCCATATATCATTGTTAAAGTATTCAAAAAACCCGATTTTATTAATCCTTTTTTGCTCCTCCTTATCAGTATGCTCAAAACAGGCTCCAGTTTCATTGAATAATCTCTGTATATCAACTTTAAGGTATTTTTTGTAATTATTAGAAACTATCTCTAAGTTTTAAAAATTGAATGTACCTCTGTTTTTCTCAATTAAAGATTCAATTGGCCCTTTAATTTTACTTTTTGGATCTTCGTTAATTCTTATTTGTCTTTCAATTGAATTAATATTTGATGCTAAAAATATGAATAAATCTTTTAAGAATCTTTCTAATGATGAAACTAACATATTAATACCCTGTCCCATGAATATATTTTCTAACCCATTTACGTCTATTACTTCTTTTACATCTTTTAATAAATTCCTATCATTTATTTCTTTGTATTTTGTATTTGTCCCGGTAGCGACTAAGTAAGCCTTTAATCGATTGTAATAGAAAAGATTGTATATATTCTCGAACTTAAGCTTTGCAATTTTCTTTATAGCTTTAACCTTTTTAATTAGGGTATTTGTGGCAAAAATTGTAAAATTACAATTTTAAATATGCCTTCTCATCAAAACTCCAACGCTTCATAAAAATCCCTTGTGTCCTGACTCAAAATATTAAGATATACCATCGTGTTTTTAATATCTGAGTGTCCCATCCATTTCTGGAGGATCGGCAGGGGTACTCTTTGGAGCACGGAATTTACCGCGAAAGAATGTCTTAAAACGTGGGGATGTGATCTATATTCTTCAATGCCTGCCTTAGCGCATGCAGCTTTTACGATACGATGCGCGTGCTGACGGCTAATTGAAAATACCCTGTCTTCTTTTCCTAATCCTTCCTGCCCTACATATGCGCCAATTTCACCGATAAGATCTCCTTGCAAAGGGATGGTTTTTATTTGAGGACTTCTTTTTTTGAGGCTCGGCATACGAACAACTTTGGCGTAGAAATCTATATCGGAGACCTTAACAGAAAGCGCCTCGGAGATCCGAGCGCCTGTTTGCCAAAGAAAATTTATGAGTAAATGGTAGAGTGGTCTATCCCTCGTGGCTTCTAAAACTTCCCGTACCTCATCTTTAGTAAGGTAGGGCGGAAGTTTTTCTCTTGTCCACTCTAAAATGTCTAAGCTAGTTCGGGAAACAACGTTTTTTCCTGTACTCACGCGTGTCCTCCTGTTACAATTCGCATACATAATGTAACATCGACGATCTTTTTTCTCAAATATCATAGAAATGCAACATCAGAAATACTGTAATTTATAACTGCGGAGGAGAAAAAAGGTTACATTAGTCCCTGTAATGTAACATTCCTGAGGAGATTCTCAAGCATGCGATTTGCAAAAAGAATTAAGAGAAGAAAAAGAGACAATTTGGAGTTGATATTATTATTCATATTATTAATAAACTAGTAGATTATCGGAAGCAAGTAATTATAACTTACTGTAATCATTATATAAGATTAGTTTACATAAGATACCTTCCGTTTTCTTCTTAATCTGAGGCTCCTCACATTTACAGCTCTGGGTCCACGCCCATGGGGATCCTCTTTCACATCAAACTCCACGGGGTCTTCTTCTTTTATATCCTTAATATCAAGGTCCTGAAGACGCGACATATGAAAGAAGAGACCTCTCCCATCGTCTGCCCTGATAAATCCATGTCCTCTTTCTTGTATTACTTTCTTTATTTTCCCCTTAATCATTCAGTGCTCTGTTAACTTTAGCAGAACTCTGTTTTCTCTTATCCATCTGAGGATAAATTATATTATCGGCTAAACATAAATCTGCAAGGGGGCAGTAATCCAAAAAGTTATTCCTAGTCCTAACGCACTTGTGGCTTAAATGATAGACCTAAGCATTGTTGTGTTTGTAGTGACGATAGGAGACAAAATATCACTAACATACTGAACAAGTACAAATTGTTGACACCTGTTCAATGAGGCGCTACAATTTAATTTAGAACTAAATTGATAGGGTAGTTTTAGATGGGGTAAGCATAGACAAAACTAAGTGTTATTTTATCTTTTCCAGATCAAGCAAATTATGCTGCTTAATAGTTTTTTATAAACTTTTTTCACCACTCCCTCCAAGATTAGTTTATAAAAGGTGATGCCTAAAAGTTGATAGTAAATCTATTTTAAAAGGAAGGAGGTGATAAAGATGGGAGTTATTAAAAAAGTTGTAAGAACTGGCTTGTTTGGAATCATGTTGATTTTCAGCTCTGTTATGATAGCTACTGCACAACTTCCTGAGCCAGGATTTGAAATCGATGAATATACTGCAGTTGTTATCACTGATCCGCAAAATGACTTTTTGAGTCCAAAGGGAGTGACCTGGGGTGTTGTAGGCAAGAACGTGACGGAAAACAACACTGTTGAAAACATCGAGACCCTGCTAAAGGTTGCTAAAGACAATGATATACCAGTATTTATCTCACCACATTATTACTACCCCACTGATCACGGTTGGAAGTTTGAAGGATCGCTCGAGAAGTTGATGCACAACCTCGGGATGTTTGATCGGAAGGGCCAATTGAACCTGGAAGGCTTTGAGGGATCAGGTGCGGACTTTCTGGAACTGTATAAGCCTTATATCAATGATGGAAAGACTGTGATTGCAAGCCCCCATAAGGTGTACGGACCGGAAAACAACGACCTACTCTTGCAGTTGAGGAAGCGTAAGATAGATAAAGTAATATTAGGAGGAATGTCGGCTAACCTGTGTGTAGAGTCACATTTGAGAGAAATGCTTGAGCAAGGATTTGAAGTTGCCGTGGTGAATGATGCTACTGCTGCCGCCCAAGTGCCTGAGGGTGATGGTTACGCTGCTGCGTTGGTAAACTTCCGTTTCTTGGCTAACGATGTGATGACCACAGACGAAGCCAAGAAGGCTATTAGTGAACATGGTAAGAAAAAGGCGTCTGGCGATAAGGAAAAGATGAAAAAGAAGTAGTTGTCAGTCCTTATTTAAATTTTATATTCGGGCTGTTCTCTTAGGTGAACATTGATAATCCCCGCCTCTGTGGAACGAAGTCACTGCCAGAAAAGTGGGTAGCGCGAAGCTTCCATTGCCGTATGATAGAAGTATAATGTCGAAGATTTAGCATTGCACACACATACTACTCGGAATAATTCACGAAATTGGTGCTGGTTCACCTTCTGCTATATTATACAGACTATATTCTTTTGAATTTCTGCTAATCAAACAGATCAATCACGTGAATTGTACATCAATCAAAATAGAGGAATTCGATTTTCATCTTTATTCCGGGACAGATGATTGTTGTTTTGCACAGTTGATCATCTGGTCTAATCTGTTAGGATCAAATCCAACCATAACATCCTGGCCGCAGGTAATCACGGGAACACTTCGAAGGTCGGTCAATTGTTCCATTTCCTGAAGTGCCTCATGATCCTCTGCAACGTTATATTCTTTGAAATCAACCCCTTTTCCCTTCATATATTCCTTTGCCATTTTGCAATACGCACAGGTGGGGGTAGTATAGATTTTAATTTCTTGCATAGGCGTTTCTCCTTAATATGAATTTATACTGCATAAAAGCGGTTTTCGTTTCGCCGCATCCAATTAAAGCAAGAAAAAAAAGATAAAAAGCATTTTAATCTATTCTCTCAATTTATACAGAACCATCTTGGTCCTCCCTAAATTAATTATTCAGTTTTTCAGCTTATTGAATATAGATAAAACTTGATAAGGGAATTTGAAAAAAACGTCAATAATTTAAAAAAGTACGGGGTGAGCGTTTTTATTAAACACTCAACTCTTTGAACACTAGGAGGATAAAAAATCTAGAGGAAAAAGGCTTATTTGATTGAATGCTTTACTGTGTCATAATGTACTTAATACCACCAGTAGATGCAGTATGACAGCCAATACAGCCTGGAACCTTACCGGCTAATGACATTGTCATGCCGTCTTTTTCCATAGTCATAGGTTTGCCATCAGGTGCAAATTTAACCCAAAACCAATCCCCGGCATCAGGATTAAAACCCTTAACTCTTTTCATCACAGTTATGGCTCCGAGTTTTTTATCGGGCATATAATTTTCCTTAATTATTATCGATCGATAGGGCAGCTCTTTTTCTTTCTTTTCTATAGCATTATAAGCTTTACTATTTAAATAAGTAGTTAACAAAGCTCCATGTGGAGGAGTTCCTTTATAAAAAGCAGTTCTGCCTGGCCACATCTTCCATGTATTCTGGTAGTCATCAGTTTGCATTTTATTCCAGAGCTTACTAGCCATTTTCTCAGGTTTAGTGAGTTCCCCTTTTGCTTCGTGAACTTTTTTACCATTTTGCCCATATACTAAGCCCACATACAATATACTTATAACCATCAAAAATATTGTTAAGGAAATAACGTTCTTCATAACGCCCTCCTTTTCATTTAATATTTACACATTTTACAACTTTTAGATAATCTTGGCAATAACACCTCCTGATTTGGGAGAAGCCCACTAAGATTAATTTTAGAGGGCTTCTCTCTTAAAGGAGGATGGATTGATCATTTATCATTCTTGTTTGGAATTGACTTGACTTTCGGCATCGGATTTTTCTCGTGTTAGAAATTGTATTATCCTTGGAGTCTTGGGTTTAACCCTAGGTGACATCCAGTCTAGATAAAAGTCATAGGCGGCACCTGAGTCTCCTGGACCAACGTAATCGGTACGAGGCTTCACCTTTACTGTTAAAGGCTTAGTTTGAACTGGAGCGGGGTTAAGACCGATATTCCTCTTTGGATACATCCAGTCTAGATAGAAGTCATAAGCGGCACCTGAGTCTCCTGGACCAAAGAAGTCTGTACGAGGCTTCACCTTTACTGTTAAAGGCTTAGTTTGAGCTGGAGCTGGGTTAAGACCGACATTCCTCTTGGGATACATCCAGTCAAGGTAGAAATCATAAGCGGCACCTGAGTCTCCTGGACCAAAGTAATCAGTTCGAGGTTGTGCTGAAGCTGCCAGTGATAGTGGAAGGAGCAGTGTAAGTCCCAAAATAAACACATAGAAGAGTTTTAATACGTTCACTTCTTTCTCCTCCGTAAATTTGGTTTTCTGAAAAGTAAGATGCTTAGAATTTTATTTAGATACAAAATTAGGATGATATTCGATTCTTATACACCAGTTATCATCCACATATTAAGCTAGTAAAATGGCTAAATGGAATAAGAAAAATGGCTTTAATTGTAATTTTCGAATTACCTAAGTTTCCTTCACTAAAAGAAATCAATTCCAAATGTAAGTCTTCGTGTTAAACGTGAGTTAGAAACATAGCATCAGACAATTTAGTATGAACTAATGCCTATTTTGTACTAGTCGAATATTTTCCGTATCTATCCACAGGAATATTAATAAAGTGTAACTTAATAAATTGTGGAGAACTTCTTTAGTATGATGTTTGTTACAATCATTAATTTTACGAACTATGCTGAAATTTAATCTTGGGTAATGGCAAAAAAATTGTTGAAGAGTATGTAAAGATCCTGAGTAATTAAAAATAATTATTTGGTTATACTCCAAACATCCTTTTCACTAAGAATTCCCCACCAATCCTTTTCACGAATCATTAGTGCTCTCGCGTATTCCACATGTGACCACATAAGTGGGAAACAAAAATATGTACATCCTCCTTCACTGTGCTCGTTGTTTTGAAGAATACACTTTTCGGTTTCGGTATATGCCCTTCTCATGTTGTTTGCTTCTTCTAGAATATTATCGAAGGTAACATTATCTAAAAGTATTTCTTTATCGAATTCCTTGTCAAAGTCAATTCCAGTTTGCCATTCTCGTTCGATGAAGCTTTCAAATCTCTTATAGGTAGAAAGGTGCTCAGGAATTTCATGAGAGTCGTAGGTGTGTTTATCAATCATATGAAGCAGTTCGTCCCCTCTAGCAGGATCTGCATACCAGTAATGATATTGAGCGAGAATAGCTGTATATTGTAGCCATGGGCCATTTCCTGCATGGGTGTGAGTCGCAAAGTCCCCTTCAAATGGAAGGTATCTCATGATCATACCAAGTTCTGGATCCCACAATTGTTGTTCCAAGAAATCGGCGCTTTTTTTCAATTGGCGAGTGTTCATCGAGCCAAATCCATAGTAAAAAGGCGTGAGCAAGGTGAAGTCGGGTCTAATATCCACTTGACCATCAGCGGTAAAACGCCTTACATATCGTTTACCCCATAGAAAGAGATTTTCAATGCTATATCGAAAGTGTTTTTTAAATTTCAGATGCTCGGGTGAAATAATTCCATATTTATCAAGCTTCATGGCTACTTCTTCAGCCAAAGAGTAAGCGTATAAGAACGAGAAATTAACCCAAAGGGTAAAGCCTCGCTCCAATGAGGATTCATGTATCGAAGTTGTGGAATAAAAAAGGTTTAACTCTTCTCTATAGCAAATATGGAATGCATATTCAAGAGCATTATTTATTACATTTAAAAATGACTCTAAATCGTCGATTTCCTCTCTCCTCTCAAGAGCTGACAAGAGATAGTTACAGCAGATTGCAATCCCATGAGCTATGTTATCTTCTTGCTTATAAATGCTTTTGTCTTCGCCACTTAGTGCATAACGCTGGCCCCAGTAAACGTCTTCCGTTTGAACGTCCTTTACAAAATTTGCGCAGGCTTTCAGTAGAATAAATGCTTGATGCTTAACATCGTAGCGTGACGTGGAAAGGCGGCGAAGTAGTTGTGAGGCGCAAGCAATATCACGGGGATAGAAATATGGATATCTCTTGTCAGGCGGAGAGGAGAAAAGTAATGGTCCATATTTTTCTAGATTTACAGCACACCTTTCAATAATCGAGATGTGGAAATTTAATTGCTCATTCAGAATATCGTAATGGTCGGCCATGAAAACACCTTAATATATAAAGCGCAATAATGATTTATTATAATGAATATTACCAGAAACGCGGGGAACAAAGCTTACTTCAAAATCTCAAAGTCTTACTAAACTACAACCTTTGAACCAAGCGCTCGGTCAAGATTAAATGCAGCGCTTATCAATGCCAGATGAGTAAAAGCCTGTGGGAAATTCCCAAGCGCTTCTCCACTCGGACCAGTTTCTTCCGCATATAAACCGAGGTGATTTGCATAACTCAACATCTGTTCAAACATGAATACTGCTTCTCTAAGCCTTGTTCGATCATGCATGCCAATCCTTGTCAGTGCTTCGATAAGCCAGAATGTACATATATTAAATGTTCCCTCCTCTCCTCTCAGTCCATCCTTTGTCTCTTCAACGTTGTATCTATAAACAAGACTGTTTGATACCAAACCACCCTTCTCAGGAGGTTGATCTATAGCATCCAGTGTTTTCATCATCCTAGGATCAGTGGGTGACATAAAGAACACCAAAGGCATCATCAGAACCGAAGCATCTAGTTTATCGCTACCATAATATTGCGTAAATGCTTGACGTTTATTGCTCCAGCCCTTTTTGATAATTTCTTCATATATTTGATCCCTGACCTTTAGCCACTTTTCACGATCTGCTGGAAATGATCTTTTATCCGCAAGGCGGATTCCACGATCAACAGCTACCCAACACATCAGCTTTGAGTAAACATTATGTTGTTTTCCACCTCTCACTTCCCATATCCCTTCATCCTTCCTTTTCCAATTGTCGCACACCCAATTAATTAGTTTTCTTAACGAAGCCCAAAGATCATAGGATATAGGTGTCCCATGTTTATTAAAAAGATATACCGAATCCATAAGTTCACCATAAATGTCTAGTTGAAGTTGAGTAGCGGCACCGTTTCCTATACGCACAGGTCGAGACCCCTTATATCCTTCAAGATTTTCCAAGATCTCTTCTGACTCTATGTGGTCTCCACAGATTCCATACATAATATTAAGGGATCCTTCAGGATTAAGCTCATTACATCTTGCCTCTATCCAATCCATAAATCCAGAAGCTGCGTCCATCAACCCAATTCGCATCAGTCCATAAAGTGTAAATGCTGCATCTCGAATCCATGTATAGCGATAATCCCAGTTGCGTTCACCTCCTATTTCTTCGGGTAGACTGCAAGTTGGAGCAGCAACTATCGAACCAGTAGTTTCGTAGGTCATAAGTTTTAAGACCAAAGCAGACCTCCGAACCATTTCCCTCCACTTTCCTGTGTAAGTGCATTTTCCAATCCAATGATGCCAATAATCTATTGTTTCTTTAAAAAGCTCATGAGCCTCAGGCTCTGAGAATGGTAGACAGCATAATGTTCCTGGATCAATTTGCTTTAAAACAAAAAGAGCCTGCTCTCCTTCATTAAGTTTGAAATCTGCAATAATACCATTTCTATGCCTCTTTAAGGGAATGTGTGTTGCTAGTCCTAAGCTCAAAGATTTAGAGTGAAAACTTGCACCTTCCGATGTAATATCTATCTTGTGTTTATCACGAGCATAATTAAATGTGGGAAAACACTCCAAGCGAAACTTCATACCACCCCTCAGTACTTTTACTAATCGGACTAATTGTCCATTGCTATTTTCGGGAACAGGCACTGGCATAAAGTCAACAATTTCACCCACCCCGTCTTGAGATAGAAAGCGAGTTATTAACACATTGGTTTCAGGCCAGTAAATTTGTTTGTTAGTAACGTGGTCGTTTTGGGGACAAATCTTAAAATGGCCACCTTTTTTATCGTCAAGAATAGCCGCAAATACGCTTGGTGAGTCAAAACGCGGAAAACAAAACCAGTCGACCGATCCATTTATTCCAACAAGCGCGACTGTATGCATATCACCAACTATGCCGTAGTTCTCAATTGGTTGATAAGCCATAGTAACCTCCTCTTTTTTAATTCATGTTATAGAAAGCCTATCAAGTCGTATACTTTTCCGATCTATAGTTTTATCATGCCATTTCATACCGATTAAGTTATTCATGTTAAAATCTTAACAAAAAAATCCCAGTCTTTGAATAATTATTCTAAACTCTTTTGGTTCAAAAATGTTTAATTAACCCATCTTATGCATACTCCTTTTATGATTAGGTTTTCCCACAAATAATAAACTCTTGTCAATAAAAACTTCATTTATGATCACCCATTTCCTTGGGAAAACTAGTTTCGACTTTACCCTTAACCGAAAATTCAAGTGGTTCCCACTCCTTTCTTGTTGCTTAACCAAACCTCGTCTTATTAGGGCTGTTTTGCTTATGTTCCTTGTAATTCGTCCTTAAATTCCTCCCTAATTATGTAACCCAAGCCAAAGCCCCAAGCCTTCTCTCTGCCCCTTTATATTCCTCTTTGTAAGCCCAGTCTTCCAAAAGCTTCAATATAAATCTCCTGCCACTCTTAATGAGTTTCCCAGCTATAAAGAACAACCTCTGCCTAATACATTTGCTCATTTGCTTCTTTTCATCCTGATATAACACAAGTTCATCTGACATCAGCTATATTATATAAACAAGATAACAAATGAACTGCTTCACATATTTGTTAGTAGTTTAGAGAAAAAATACCAAAGGGAACAATAAGTTTTTAATCCCTAATAATGAATCTTTGTAGATGCCTCTGCATCATACAAGTAATAAAAGTTTTACAAAATCTTATTCCGTATATCTATAGTTTAACCATTCATGATCGGCAAGTATGAAATTAATAATTGAAAAAGGGAGGTTTTAAAGAATGGCAGAGCAAAGATGGTTTGAGAAACGAGCTCCACAGATGGCCAAAGGCTGGTGGGATTATTATAACGCAGTTGAAGGAGAAACAGTTTTGGATAATAAAACAAAAGCCCTAATAGCCGTTGCTGTTGGTGTCCATGGGCGTTGTCCTCACTGCACAGAATCTCGTATAAAAAAGGCGCTTTCTTTAGGCTTAAGTAAAGAGGAAGTTGCTGAGACTATTATGGTAACTGGCTTGCTTTCTTCAGGTACAGAAATTTTCTGGGCCAAGGAGATTTATGATAAGTATCTGGAATAATTATTAGAATTAATTGTATTCAGCCTTGACTGGAAAGCATATTATAGACGACGAAGTGAGTTAATTTAATACGAGCTATTACGACAAGGGAAAATGCTTTTGAAAAAGTGTATGGAAGAATTATAAGCTACTGAATTTTCCTAAAGATATAGACGAAATCATCATGGCAAAGTACATGAGTCCTTAACTATTGGACGTCGTAACTTATCGTTAGCAAGAGCAGATTCAGACCACTCCCATCAAAGATACTTGCATCTAAAAAGTGGTGGAACCAAATGCCTAAAGCCAGGTTAGACCAAAATTTATAACTTATGCCACTTAGAATAGTAAATTGCAATGGTCCCCCGAAGTTCTGAGATCCAACTTTTTCATCGCTAAGAAGTGAGATCCCCACACCCATATCTAGCAAGAACCGCCCTCCCGCAATAGAGCCCAACAGTAAGACCGGTAGGACCTGCTCCAATTATAATTACATCGTATTTAGTTCCTTCAGGTATATTATAAATCCTTAGACCTTAGCTATTAGAAGAGATTTCCAACGAAACTCTATTCCTCTCATTGAGTATCGGTTTCTGGATGTGAGGACTGCTCCAATACATCGGATTTCATAAAAACTTTTAGTTGCACTATATCTCTAGGGAAGAATAGGTTTAGAGTCCAGTCAAGTGCCACTCTAATTTTTCTATCCAAACCCGGGAGTTTACTTAGATAGATTGTTCGCCAAAGCCACCAGGCAAAAAATCCAGAGAATTTAAAGCCCTTTATCTCTGCTATAGCGGTTCTATGTCCCAGAGGTGCTAGTGTTCCTATAGTGGAGAATTTGAAAGGCTTCTTATCATCATTTTTCCCACGTATTGTAAGAGCAATATTTTTAGCCACCTGTTTTCCTTCACGAACCGCATGCTGGGCAGTAGGTGGATATGGATTACCCGTTTTGGGATCAGGTATACGTGCACAGTCCCCTAAAGCACAAACTCCGGGCCAGTCCGGTACTTCTAAGTATTCATTTACTATAATTCTTCCCCTTTTGTCCTTTTCACAGGGAAGGGTTCCAATAATAGGATGAGGAGCCGTACCCGCTACCCAAATTAGAGTGTTAGTTGGAATATGGTCCACGCTGATATCAATTTCAACTTTATCCGGGGCAGCACTTACTATTTTAGTCTGTAAGCAAAATTCTATACCACGCTTACGGAGTCTTTTTAGTGCGAAAGCTGCTAAATCCTCACTTATCTCAGGCATAATTCGTGAGCTAGACTCTACGAGAATTATCTTAACCTCATCTGGGCGAATATTTCTGTAGTACTTACGGCTGGTCTGAGCAAAGTCATTAAGTTCGCCTGCTGTCTCCACCCCAGCAAATCCACCACCAGCCACTACAAATGTCAAAAGCTGGCGTCGCATCTGTGCGTCTTTTTCGAGGTCGGCATGCTCAAACATATCTATTACATGGTTTCTAAGAGCCATAGCATCGGAAAGAGTTTTCATAGGAAAGGAATTCTTAGCTACGCCTGGAAGTCCGTAAAAACTTGTTACTGAACCCAGAGCTAGAACTAGGTAATCATACTCCATATTATAAATTTTACATCCGGGACAGTGAGAAGCGGTTACTATATGATTATTGAGGTCTATTGAGTGAACTTCAACCTCTTGAAAGGAAACTTTACTAAAGAACGCCCTAATAGGAGCGATTACGTGTTTAGCTTCAATACTGCTGGACGGGACTTCAGAGAGCATCGGAGTAAAAAGAAAGAAATTGTCTCGGTTTAACAAGGTTATCTCCACATCTTTGTCTTTAGTAAAAATCTTTTCTAGATGTAGAGCTGTATACATTCCCGCAAAGCCTCCTCCAACAATAAGGATCCGCTTAGTTGCCTTATCAGACATTTTTATCCTATTAGAGCTGTATCCCCTAATTCAATGAAGTGTTTTAAAACTAAATAAATTAAAGACATTAGAACTATCTATATTGAACCACTTATTAAGTGAAAGCCCCAGAACAGTCCCAAATGCTAAGTGTGCTAGAGTTACAGTTACAGCAAATCCCCAACCAAATTGTAATCCAAAATATCCAACCCCTAACGCAGTCACAGACGGGCTTACCATAAAGATGATACCTATTACCAATCCGTAAATGGTTGCAAACCACCAACGAATCCTTCCAAATAAAAGTGCGTAAATCATCCCAAAACATGCACCGTTCCAGAAATGATAGGTCCATCCTACTACATTGGAAAAAAGCGCAGGCCCTTGTAGAAACCTATCAGTCAAGAGAACCCCCATGAGTTTAGGAAGACTGCCAGGCATAAAGCCCAGCCTAAACCCTAACTCTCGGACTACTTCCAGAGCAATAGTGGCTATAACACCCGATACCACTCCAGCAATTACTAAGTTCAAAAAACGAGATTTCCCCCATGCCTTGCTAATAGCCAATGCAATGACAAGGAGCACCAAAGAGGGAATAAGTAGCTCCTTAGCCAAAGTCGACATCTTTCCATAGCCAGCCTGCGCTGCTGGGAAAATAGTTGGGCCTATCATAGCGACTACAAGAACGACAGCGGCAAGAAGCAGTTCTCCCACTTTTTGCAAATTCATTTTGCACTCATACTTGTTAACTTATCAAGCTTTTCATCCAGCTTCTTTCCAATCATATCAATCTTGGGATTATGGTACTGAGCTAAAAGCTCTGATGGCTTGTAGTAGCTTATAATCGTTTTGCCCTCTTTACTTTCAAATACGTACAGGCGGATTGGGACCACGAGACCAGCGGCAGGATCAGCGCTTAAGAGCTTATTGCCAACTGTAGGGTTCCCAATAAGAAACGTAATACCGTTAAGTTCTAGACCAGTCATAGAGAGCATTTTCCCTTGGTTGATCTCACCCATAACCATCATACCCTCTTTTGCAACCAGCTTCTTAACTTTATCTACAGTCTGGTCAAAGGTTCCACTGGCGACTACCTCAATTGGTTTGACGCCTTCTGTTTCACCCCACCCATTCTGAGAAAAAACAAAGAAAAGCATGGTGACCAAAAGCGCTGTAGCTCTCATGAACGCTACCTTGGATTTTATTTGATACATGATTCTCACCTCCTTGTTGTGTGTATTTATATAGATATTAATGTAATGGAAGAATCTTTCAAGCTCTATTCCCTATTACCTTGGTTAGGTTAGCTAATGCATATGCCGAGTTCCACAGTTTGTATGACTCTATCTGTCTTAACTATGAAAGATATACAAAAGCCTGAAGAAGTTGGAAAGTTTGAGTTCACACTTTTAAGTTTAGTTGAAGGAAAAACTAAAACCCTGATTGAGCCAGGATTTTCAATACTTTATAAAATAGGGAAACAACTAGACGATACCAGACGTATACAAGCAAGTACAGAGAATTATAAACGAATCTCTACTCTCTTTTGATTATGAACCCATCTATTTTATAGTCATAATAATTCATAAAGCAGGTTTTGCCATTTCAACCAGTTTCCTTGAAGGGGATATTAAAAAATGAAACTATCAAGACTTAAAAACTGAATAGGAAGACTCGAATTTAGAAAGTATATTAGTAAAAAACTAGGTTATTGTATGCCACCTCCTGCTAATAGAGAACCCCCATATGATTCTATGCTTCTCAGTCACAAATGGTGATATCCACTTGGTGGCA
>JALLOG010000289.1 GCA_027717645.1 Desulfobacterota bacterium AH_259_B03_O07 | reverse complement strand
CAAGGAGGGAAAACGTCATGGAATTCACAATCGAGATCCTGTTGCCAATGCCAGTGGGAAAAGGCAGGGCGGACATCATCGAAGCTAAAGCTATCGATGGTAGATGGGGTCCACGGCTTCAGCTTACAGTTGAAGATGATAATAAGCGGACTGCTCGTGGATTCTTCTCACCTAAGGCCACTATTAGCAATATGACTGGGAAGCTTTTAATGGCCATCTTTGGTGAGCTAAGGCCTATGAGTCCGGAAGAGCTGATTGGCCACACCATCGATGTCGAAATCGAACATTTCGTCAAAGATGGTCAGACTTATGCCAATATAACGGACATCCATTAGGCTGTCAAGGGGGCTCAGGCCCACGCTTGAGCTCTCTCTTTCATAAGTGGACTAACATGCCGAGAACTTGCACTACTTGCGAACATTCTAACATACTGAATATCAATGAAAAATTGATATCAGGACAATCATATCGAAGCATAGCGAAGCAGTTTTCGTTATCTGAATCTGCTCTGTACAGACACAAAGGCCATATAAGTGAAAAGTTAGTGAAGGCTAAAGAGGCTCAGAACGATGATAACGAGAGCAATGCGCCCTGATAGAGGAAAACTGTATTGCTGTGTGTATTACCCGCTCTCTCAATGATGTGCTAGAGTTTGTTGGGGGCGTAAGCGCCTGGCCGGGATGTAGGGATGTGAAAATATGAGTTTAAAAACGAGAATCAAAAAGCTTGAGCGTGCTTGCGGCGGCGATGATGGCGTCGTATTCATCGCCGTGGTTTACGGCAAAGATAATCCCCCTGCGTATGTAGTTGCCATGGTGAATAATCATAACGAAAAAACAGACGAGATCATTCAGGAGTATAAGCATGAGCATCCGTGGGTGGAGGTGAGGGTTTCGCCACCATACGATTAGGCGTGATGATAGAATGAAATTGACAAAAGACGACAAAAGATGACGGAAAAAAACGGGAAATTGACACCACAGAAGCGAAAGGCGATAGCTGCACTGATCGGCGGCGCAACCGTCACAGAAGCGGCGGCTGAGGCCGGAGTGAAGCGGCAGACAGTTCACGGATGGATGCACCAACGGGCTTTCAAGGCGGAGTTGAAGGCGGCTGAAGCCAAAGCATTGGACAAGATAAGCCGAAAGCTGGTGCTACTGGCCGACAAGGCCGTGGCGGCTTTCGAGGATGTGCTCGGCAACCCCGAAACAGACATTAACCTGCGGCTTTCCGCCGCGGACAAGCTGATACGCCGACTGATAGAATTCAGAACTCAGGTTGACCTAGAGGAACGGGTGTCTGAACTAGAAAAGTTGGCTAAGATTGAGTAGGAGGCTCCCCATCCGGTATGCACTCAAACACCTCCCCGGGCTGGACATTAAGGGCTTTACAGATGGCGTCAATGGTGTGAAAATCAATCCTGGTGGTTTTTCCGTGGCAGAGGCTCGTATGAGAAGAAAGGTTTGCCCCTGAGGTGCAAACTTTGAGGGCATGTTTGAAGCAATTGGAATTGGTGAAAGACGAGGTTGTACTGCTCCCCTTTTGTCAAGCTCGGTTTAGGTTGGAATCCTGTGGCTCATAGCACGTGCAATCCGGCTTTATGAGCAAGAGCCGGGGGAGCCTAATGACTCCTCCCGGCTTGGGTTGTATGTGAAACGATGGGTCAGGCGGGTAGGGGCTAGCTTGAATGAGCCTGAGTTAGCGCATGTAATGCGGATGTGTGTTGTTTGTGGTTAAGGGCATGTGG
>JALLOG010000288.1 GCA_027717645.1 Desulfobacterota bacterium AH_259_B03_O07 | reverse complement strand
TGCCGTATCCACGCCTCTCCACTAGCCTCTACACTCCACTATTATAACTTCAACTGAACACATTTTAGCACAATTGTGTTGTAAGTGTCAATAAAGTGTACTCGTTCAGTACGTTAGTGACGCAATACCTCAAATTCACAAGCTAACTGCATAAATATGCCGCAGATACTACACTTCATTTCATTGTATTTCTTATCCGACACTAACACAAAAAAGCCGTCGGATTTCGGAAAGAGCGGAATATTCGGGAGGGGTTAAACCTATATATGTAGATCGAATGACCCATGCACCCCCTTTAGCTACCTAGCTAGATATATATACATTCATGCTATCTAGCTAATAAATCTAATAAACTAGATAAGATACGTATCCCCAGTTACCTAAGCTAGTCGGATGTGTGAAATCCGATGTGTTCCCTATAAGTGAGAGCTGTTGAAATGAGAAATGCTTGTGGAAAATGAGATTTAAACCACAAACCCATTACATAACTAACCCCAACTCCCGCAAGCCAAGGATTCAAAGCTCTCAGGTAAGTAAATCTAATTAGTACAGGAGGAGGTAATCAATGATTCTTAGAACTAAAAAGAATAACAAGCTTACTTCACCCCAAAATGTTGCTAATTTATTGAGGGAATTATTAAACATGGAAAATCAAATTGATAGAGATAAAGAGCATTTTTGGGTTATAGGTGTTAACACTCAAAACATAGTTAAATATGTTGATTTAGTAGCTCTTGGAATATTAGATCAAGTTCTTATTCATCCAAGGGAAGTTTTTAGGACTGCTATATATCACGGTGTAGCTTCCATAGTTATAGGTCATAACCATCCAGGGGGTAATCGCGAACCATCAGATCAAGATCAGACATTAACTCGCAATTTGGTTGAATGTTCCAAGATACTTAGTATTCCAGTACTAGATCATATTATTATAACAAATGACAATTATTTCAGCTTTAGAGAATTGACAAGCATTATAAATAAAACATAGGAGGTATTAGATAATGTCTAATATAGTCGAAATATCTGAATTCATAGACCATAAGGGCAACACTCACCCAACCCTTACAATTACAGTTAGCAAGTATAAAAAGATTACTATGGGTGCCCGCAATTGGAGTTACTTCGTTGATAGTTACCTCGAAGCAAGTCCAGAGATTAATAAATTCATCGAAGCTCACCGAAAAGAGATTGAAGCCCAAGAGGTTAGACAGTTTATGTCCAAGCAAGAGTTTAGAAAATACTGCGAGAAAAATAATATTCAGGGAGCTTAGTAAGGCAAGTCTTAAATTCAATCCCAACAGAATAAAAATAATTACAAACATTGCGCATTTGCGAAATCCCTAAAAAAGGTCTTGACATTAATGCATTATGACTATATGATAAATATGCATGACACCATATAGATTCAGGCCTAACCTGATTCACATCTATTTGCACCAAGAGGAGGATAAGTTCCTGAGAAGCTATGCAGAAAGCAATTTCCTTACAGTATCAGAGCTTGTTAGAGGATGGATTCATGAAGTGATGAAACATGAAGGCTATAAAATAAATGAACCATCTTTACTCAAATTAGAGTCAGAGAAGGGGAGAAAATAAGCATGGAAAAAGTAGCAGTTTACGCAAGAGTTTCAACGGAAGAACAGCGGGAACGTCAAAGCATAGATAACCAGGTTAATTATGCTGAGGACTATTGTCCGAAGCAAGGCTACATAATTCATGATTATTATTTGGATGATGGTATATC
>JALLOG010000287.1 GCA_027717645.1 Desulfobacterota bacterium AH_259_B03_O07 | reverse complement strand
ACAATAACGACCCCCCCAAGCGATGCAAGTTCAATGGCAATAGCCTTACCGATTCCCCTTGAAGCACCTGTAATAAGTGCTATTTTATCCTTAGCTTTCATTTTCCCTCAGAATGGCCAATTGCTTAATATTCTCCAAGTTATATATACTTGGATCTGACACTGTTCTTTTTATTAGTCCACCAAGGGTCTTTCCAGGACCAATCTCGAAGAATTTCCTAACTCCAATTGTATATAGCAAATTCATTGATTCATACCATCTTACTGGCCTCTTCACCTGTTCAATCAAAATATTCATAATTTTCGTTGAGTCCATATTAATTTGGGCTTCGATGTTTGTCACAACCGGGAGCTTGAGTTCTGAAAACTTTATCCTTTCTAAATCTTTACTCAGCTTCTCAGCTGCTGGGGCCATAAGTGAACTGTGAAACGGAGCACTTACTTCAAGTGCTATTACTCTCTTTGCACCCATTGACTTAGCCATAGCAGATGCTTTATCGACCGCAACTTTATTCCCTGAGATAACCGTTTGGCCAGGCGCATTGAAATTAGCGGCACATACTATTGATCGATTGGATGAAATTTTAGTGCAAATGTCCTGAACCTCTTCTTTTTGAAGCCCTATTATTGCAGACATTGATCCTAACCCCAAAGGGACCGCACTTTGCGTGTATTCACCCCGCTTTCTTACTATCCATACGGCATCTCCGAACTCGATTGCGCCACCGGCAACAAGTGCTGTATATTCACCTAAACTGTGTCCAGCAACATAATCCGCTTCTATATCGGTTTCTTCCAAAAGTACTCTCAATGCCGCTACGCTCACTGTAAGTATCGCTGGTTGGGCATTGGCAGTTAACCTTAGTTCGTCGGAACTATCTTCGAAACATAGCTTAGTCAGATCAAAGCCGAGTATATTATTTGCCTCATCAAATGTCTTTCGAGCTATGTCAAAGGCTTTATAAAGCTCTAACCCCATTCCCACGTATTGAGCTCCTTGTCCAGGAAATACAAATGCGTTCATAAGTTAGAGGTACTAATTTAGTCTTTAAGTTTAAACTTATTCTTCTGGTTCTTTCTTGAAAGTTCTTCCTTTGTAGAAGCCACAGGCTACACATATCCTATGAGGAGATTTCAATTCACCACAATTCGGGCATATTGACAATCCAGGTTTTATTATCTTATAATGTGTTCTGCGTTTGGCTGATCTAGATTTTGAAGTCTTTCTCTTTGGAAGTGCCATTATATGTCTCCTAATTTATAACTTTAAATCTCTAAGTGCGGATAATCTTGGATCTATCCATTCATCCTTACAAGAGCAACTACCAATATTAAGGTTTTTGCCACATATACTACAGACTCCGCAGCATTCTTCTGCACATAGAATTTTAACCGGTATTGATATTAGAATTATTTCCCTGAGATAATTACTTAAATCAATTTCATCTCCACTGTAAGTTTCATGATCCACGTTATCTTCCTCTTCCTCTGAAATTCGATCCGGGGTAAGCACAAGATTTATCTCAGGTTCTATCACAGATTCGACCGGCACCAAGCATTTATCACAAGGAGACGTTATTGAGATCTTGATGTTACCATGAACTTTGATTTCTTCCAAAAATCGTGAGACATTTAGATTAAAGCGAATATCAGAAGATAATAGTGGACCTTCTTTGCCTATTGCTACCCCCGGAGAAGCAACCAACCATTCAGGTTTTTTATAATGGCCAAAATATTACTGATTACTCCTCGCGAAAAATGCGTAAACT
>JALLOG010000286.1 GCA_027717645.1 Desulfobacterota bacterium AH_259_B03_O07 | reverse complement strand
AAGATATTGGTTTCTTGAGTGCATATCCATAATGAAAGTAAGATAGTGTAAATCTTATCTATTTACCCATCTTACTTTCTATTTTCGGTTACTTTTTAAATTGCACAACCAATACCCTTTCGGTTACATTTTACGCTGCAGAATACGCCGTCTTGACATGAACCTAAGAATATGTATATAATAAAGAATATTTTAAATAGTGAGGTACTCCAGCACCCGGTAATGGAGATACATTTACGTACCTCGGTGACTGTGGGTGCGTCATAACTATTTTTAGACTCTAATAACGGAGATGACGTAATTAAAAAATATTATTAAAAGGAGGATTGAAAAATGTGTAGAGAAAAGCTTTACATTGTATTTGCGCTTTTATTTGTCATGTTGGCATCAAATGTTGTTGCGCAAGCCCAGCCGTCCCTTACTATACAAAACGCAAATGTCCCGGTTGGGAATTCGGTAGATGTTAACGTCTCATTTACAAATCCCGAGAGTAATGTCGGCAATATTCAATTCGATGTAGTGTTTGATTCGGATGTAGCTGGATTTGATAATGCCGTCGCGGGTGCTGTTTTGAGTCCTTGGACGATATTTGTTCAAGAAAGGGGACCCGGACGTGTCACTCTGGGTACGATTCCTGATGCCCAAAGTCCTGAAACCGTCATATCTGAAGGTGATATTTTCGTACTTCAGTTTACTGGACTTGCAGAAAACACGTCTACTGCATTAGATATAGAGGTGTCCGCACAGACAGCAGGTATTTTTAGCACTTTTGACGGGATGGCTATAGAAGCTGGTTCCTTAAATGCCGGTTCGATTACGGTAGGAGGGGCAGTAACACCAACACCAACACCTATCCCTGGTAGTCCAACACCAACACCACAGCCGAGTGCAGATGGTGGCGGTTGCGCATTAGCAGCGAATGCTATAGGGAACTTCGCACAAACATATTTTATTATGCTTGTTTTCATTGCTCCGGGTTTGATAATCGGTATTAGAGCAATCAAAAGAAATTTGAGGAAAAACAGGAAATAATAACCTGGATCCTGATTAGCATTTCATACCACTTCTTTTGAATGATAAAAAGCCCCACTCCTCGAATCACGAGTGGGGCTTTTGTTTATTCCAGCATGTAAAGATATTGTTTTTAATTAACTAGCAAATTCCCTGTAGTTTGCTTCAGGGTTTCAATTGTCATTGCGAAGGACTGAAGCAATATCTTCTTTTCTGGACTGCCACAGGGCTATGCCCTTTGCAACTACGATGAAGAGACAAAATACAAGTGTATTTGTTCTTTTCACCTTTTCATACCATGCGGCTTGCTGAAGAATTATTGATTCAAATATAACGTAAAGAATATGAGAGAAGTCATTTCCCCATAAAATATGTTAGAAACAATAAAAAGGGGAAATAACTTGACGAAGAAGAGAATATTATAAAAATACGAAGAATGAAATGTGGTAATATTACGGGAAGAGGAATTTCTTAGGTTGCTGGAGGAAGAGATAATACAGTAGGTTTTTGAGATGCAGGATGAAGAGAACACAAGGGCATCAATTGGAGAGGGGACAACTTCCAGATTAACGTAACATTAAGTTATATTCAAGTAACTAAATAACAATAATGTGGAAGATGGAGCTAGAAATGCAGTAGGATGGAGGCGGTGAATATTAATCACCAGAGTGCTTGACGGGTGTCGGTTTAGTGAGAAGGCATTGCTTAATTGGTGGGGATAGTCAATTAAAAGATTTAAAGTAGTATCTGTATAATAATTATCA
>JALLOG010000285.1 GCA_027717645.1 Desulfobacterota bacterium AH_259_B03_O07 | reverse complement strand
AATTTTAAAAACAGGGATGCCAGCTAAAGACCCGAATATGGCAACAAAACCAAAATCTTTGCAATATAATTGCATAGAATTCGCTATATTTAATTATCTCTCGTCTTATACTCTGCTACTCTATTGGCTCACAGTTTGAAATTCGCTGGAAATGGCTTGAATCAACATTGTTGTTGGATACATGACTAATTCCTAAGTCGTAAAAGCATTTCACTAATCATGCTTTCACATTAAAGGACGGCCTTAGATCAGTCTGCATCCGCGATAGACCGGCTTCGCCGCTGAGGTATCACGGACGATTCCGCATGACTTGAGTCGACGAACGAACACCTTCTCCGGGAGTACCTTCGTCCCGTTGCCACGTGCCCAATCCACATAGTAACCATAGAGAGCTCCCGTGCCAACCTCGTATGAGTCACCCAGTACACATGATTCTTGAAGGAACGCGTCCACATCGGATTGCTCTCTCCCCATCCGTATCCCGGTGTCTCCGAAGACTGCCTCATAGGTCACTATGAGGCCTACGCCACCCAACAGGTAGTACCCGAGGGAGCCGGTCAGGACATAGAGGAGGAGCGAAGCAATAGGTGCTACAGGCATGAATCGATCGTGTGTTCCCTCGTCATAGTCGGGACGGCGTTTGGACCATTCACCCCAAACCACAATTGCCACTGTCAGCGCCGTCACCCAGCCGAGACTAATGGGAGGCTCCTCTCGTGTCAAGATGCCATAGGCGAGTAATACAACTGCCACCACCACTACACCAGCGCGCCCTGCTATGGATTTAATTGCCATGGAGGGGACTCCACACGGTTTGGGTGTATGCGCCCATATCCGATTGTTTTCATAACTATTGAATACACTGGAATTTCCATATAGTCTGGGAATAAGAATGTGCTATACAAATTATATAATTATTAACCCTTCCTTACAACCATTTCCTAGGGGAACAAGAAGAAGCATTGAACACCCATAAGGGGGTGCATGGGTCGATAGGTTTATATATATAGGTTTGAGTCTATTTATACTGGGGAGGTTTTCAATAGTTAATAGGGCAAGATTTATAAATCTACTAATGGATTGTTCTCATGGAAATCGGTGGTTAGAGGGGATATTTTTGTTGACAAGTGCTCATGGATTTTATAGAATCGGAGCAAAGGAGGTGGTGTATGAATGGGAAAGTTCTATATTATGCGCCATGAGGCACGGAGGAGAACAGAATGGATATTTTCGAGTTTCTTAGCAAATCTGGTCCTTCAGTCTCGGCGCTTGCGATATTGGCATTCGCCTTCGTCGTGATTTGGAAGATTTATCTCCAGTACAAGAGCCGGGTTGGCTCCGCCCAAACCGACGCGGAAGCCCGCCGGTCTCGACTGACCCCTGAGAGCCTGGACAACCTGGCGCAACTGCTTGTAGATAACTTTAGCACGCTCAACTCCTTCTACTCTGAGAACCTCTCGCAATACCGCACAAGTTCGATCGCCAGCATCGCAGTCGCCGTACTTGGATTCATCGTAATCATCTCTGGAGTTCTTCTTGCACTTATCGGAGCTCAGGTTTCCATAGGGATTGTCAGCTCCGCTGCGGGCATTGTCGGCGAAGCTGCTGCTATGCTCTTTTTCAAACAGACACGAACGTTTCAAGAGCAGATGGAGTCTTCCCTGAAGAAGCTCGTCTCATCGCAGTATCTTATGACTTCCATAGCCCTCGCTCGGGAGTTGGACGGAGAGGCAAAGGAACGAGAAATCGTCGAGATCAATTCTCATCTTAGGGATTTGATGAATGTCCTCCATGAAACGCACCTGGCAGGAATCGCATAAC
>JALLOG010000284.1 GCA_027717645.1 Desulfobacterota bacterium AH_259_B03_O07 | reverse complement strand
CCGTTTCATGCTGAGTTTATCGAAGTATGTATCAAGACAAAGTAAAATAATTTAAGATTTACAAATTCTGTCCCCGAATTACGTAACATCTACAGCAATGACATACATGGTTGTCATCGCCTCAGCCCAGCGATCTCCTGATAATTTTGAGATTGCTTGGGTCATTTCATTCTCTCACGATGACACTTAAAGTTATGTCTACTCTTTAGTAAGTGCCTGAAAAAATTTTTCAATCAGTCGTTGTCAACTAATGGATCTTACTATCCCTGTGATGAATAGGCACGGGCGGAAGAGAACGCGGAAACACAATAGGGCACAAGGAACGTGAGTGAGCATTTGATGAAGAGTAAGGGGGTGTATTGCGATTCCAAGATTGTATCGTGGTGATTGATAATTATAAGGATAGGGGCTACTACCAGCGCCACTTTTATTGCCCTTGTTGTCGTTTCTCTTCTGAAAAAATTTTTAAAAAAAATAGATAATCTGCTATTCATTGCTATTTCCTTAACCGAAAAAATAATTGGAAGGCTATCAAGGGTTAAGCTTATTGTAAAGTCTCATGAAATATTTTTATTTCAAAATTACTCTTCGCATTTTTAATACTTTTATTCTTCTTAAAACTGAAAATTAAGGGGTAAATTAGGATGAGGCGCCTGATGTATAAATGAGAGTATCAGGCCTAAACGTATACCATGCAAACCAGTAGGAAACAAAGGAGTTAATGGGTTTGCCAGATTTATCGGTCGCGGTCACATAATTCCCACCATCATAGTGTACAACTATTTCTTGATTTCCCACTTTATCCTTCAATGGCGTTTTAGATTTCTTTAATTCTGAAAAAGGATATGCTTTTGATACATCACCTGAAACTACGACCAGAATCTTTTCTTTTGGATGGAATCTCCTGTCTTGATTTTTCACTGGAAACATTATAGAACTTGAGCTTTCATATCCTCCATATGGATCTCTATCATAGTTTCTGCTAAATCCTGTATCTTTAGAAAGAACAAGACTGTTAGGGTATTTCTCCTTCCACTCTTTCCAGGTCGCCAATATCGACGGAAGTATCTCAAATTCAGTTCCTATTTTTTTCCCGGTTACTGCTTTCATTTCGAGTTGTGACCACAGGCTTTCATTTTGATGATCATAAAATAACACATCGGATTGGTAAAGAAGTCCGGATATGCCAAAAGTAAGCTTTTCACCATTTATATCTCGGTTGAAAACAACTGTAGAACCGCAAAGAGGACAATATGAGACCAGTATAGGTATTCCATTCACTTCGTCATTGGCGGCTTCATGCCATACAAGAATCCTCAAGGGATAAGCTTTTTGTACACCGTTGTAATTTACTCCTGTTACTAAATCATCATCTCTCATCCATTTAGCTTCGTCCACAGATTCAAATTTGGGCTTTTGAATTGCCGGTATTCCATCCCTAGGTGGTCCCCCTGATAGAATTTCTTTCTTTGGGATCAAGCTCTTAGAAATATCAAAGCCATTATATGAGTCTTGGGATAAAAAAGACTGTGCAAAAAGAGGTGAGGAAAGTACAAAAAATAATGATGTTATTAAAATTATCTTCATTATATAGATTAGATGAAGTTTTCATTCAAAGGTTTCTTCGGTTAATTAGAATTAGTTCTCGATATAAAAAAAGCCATTAATCTATTTTGAACACTTTTTTTCAATTACATTAGTGCTCCCTGACCCTACTTTAGAAAAAGCGAGGTGAATCCCCCTATCTCCTCTTTGAGAAAGGTAAGAACTACTACGTCCCTCTTTTTATTAAAGAGGGATTTAGGGAGATTTAATTTTATGTTGGTTATGAAATAAATTGTGCGAATGGGGACATAGGTAACACTTCTGACCGGGTACATAGGTTACACTTTTTCTCTTTTC
>JALLOG010000283.1 GCA_027717645.1 Desulfobacterota bacterium AH_259_B03_O07 | reverse complement strand
ACACATAATCAAATCGTCAACTTCCCGGGATCAATTAAACTAAAGGGAAAGCTTGTACATGTAATGATTACAGAAGGGTTACAAAATTCCCTAAGAGGACAACCCCTAGAGAAAAATTAACGGAGGTACGCTATGGTTATTGAAATGAAGGTGTCAGGAATAGCTTTAGATCCATTTACTAACAGCCCGATTGTAATTTTGAAAGATTCCACGGGAGAAAAAATTCTTCCGATTTGGGTCGGATTTATGGAAGCTAGCTCTATAGCCATGGAGCTTGAAAAAACACCCAGGGTTCGTCCTCTAACCCACGACCTGATGAAAGATATCCTAGAAAACTTGAAATTTTCCGTGTCCAAAGTCGAGGTAACGGACCTAAGAAATGACACCTTTTATGCTAAAATCCATTTAAAAAGGGAAAACGAACTATATGTTTTAGACTCAAGGCCCAGTGATGCAATAGCTATTGCCCTCAGAACTGGCTCATCTATCTGGGTTAAAGATGAAGTATTTGAAAAATCAAAGAAGATAGAAATTGATGAAAGTAAAGATAAATGGTCTGATCTACTCGAGAAAATGCCACCCGGGGATTTCGGTAAATATAAAATGTAGAGCTAGTTCAGCATGACAAATGAGGCTTCTTATTTCAAGCCTAGTGGTTTTCTCTTTTTAACATAATCATAATTCTGTTCAATGTATAACTTAGCGAAACATTGCTAATTCGTATATAGGACAAAATTTAGTTTAGTTCAAATCTCCTTAACTTCCTCATTTTGTGCTTCAACATCTTCAAACTCTTCTTCGTAGACTCCAAGTTTCTCTAATCTATATCTAAGCGAACGTAGTGAAATTCCAAGCACCTTAGCAGCTTCAGACTTATTACCATCCGTCGTCTTTAATGCATTATCTATCATTTGCTTTTCAACATTTCCAAGTACCCTGTCCAATCCAGCATTTGAAGAAAAACTTGTCTCAAGATCCAACAAATCTTTTCCACCAAGAAGATTTGGGAGTGTTTCTGCTTGAATTAAATTAGAAGTTTCTAGAGCAACACACCTAGCAATAATATTCTCAAGCTCCCTCACATTTCCCGGATAAGAAAAGTTTTCTAAAATCCCAAGTGCCTTAGGAGAAACCCCTCGTATGTCTTTCCCCATCTCTTTCGAGTATTTATTAATAAAGTGGACTGCAAGAAGTGGTATATCTTCTCTATGTCCCCTTAGAGGTGGTAGAGCGATCTTTATTACATTTATCCGATAAAAGAGATCCTCACGGAAATTCCCTTTTGCTACTTCTTCTTCAATGTTCTTATTGGTAGCTACAATAATTCTGACATCTATATCGGCGGCTTCCGTCCCTCCTAGAGGCCTTATTTTTTTCTCTTCGATAACTCTTAATAGCTTTACTTGAAGATGACGAGATAACTCCGCGATTTCATCTAAAAACAATGTACCTCCATTCGCTATCTCAGATAAACCTTTTTTATCTCTCAGCGCTCCTGTAAATGCCCCTTTCTTATATCCAAAGAGCTCACTTTCAATCAGAGTTTCTGGGATTGCTCCGCAGTTAACCGCAACAAATGGACCATCCCGTCTTGTTCCACTGTAATGTATTGCACGAGCTACCAGTTCCTTACCCGTTCCGCTTTCACCCACAATAAATACATTTACATTTAGTTCTGATACTCTCTTTATAAGTTCAAATACTCTGAGCAATTCTGGACTCCTACCAATTATATGACCAAACCCGAATTTGGTTTCAAGCTCTCTTTTTAATCTTACGTTCTCACGTTCAAGCCTTTTCTTTTCAAGTGCATTTTTTATCACTAGTTTTATTTCATCTATCTTAAATGGTTTAGTGATATAGTCATACGCTCCAAGTTTCATCGCTTCAATAGCAGCATCTCCAAGCC
>JALLOG010000282.1 GCA_027717645.1 Desulfobacterota bacterium AH_259_B03_O07 | reverse complement strand
ACTTAGTTATGACGCACCCAAGGTCAGCGAGGTTCGTAAAGTTATCCCCATTACAATCCCCATTGCCGGGTGCTGGAGTACCTCTGAATGCATTAATTATTACGCCCAAGTCAGCTAAATTTACAAAACCGTCATTATTCGCATCTCCTGCCTGAGATACATCCACCTGGGATACACCCACGTTGTCAAGCTGACAAAAAGCAGGGCCAGTAAAGGATTCCGGAACAAACCAATCAAAACTGATTCGAACAGTATTACCTTCAAAAGCACTAATGTCTACTATCCCAACTTGATTCCCATCCATATCGGGGAGAGCTTGGGTTTGTGCCACCGCAGTAAAGATTGTAGTGGTTTGGAGAGGAGTACCCCCACCATCCGGTTCAATATTAACTTCAAAAACGCGATTCTGCGTTGCACCACCAAAAGTTACCATATCCCATCCACACCGGTAGTCAAATTCCAATGTACTCGCTCCTGTCGGAAGGGGAAGATCTTGAGCTATACGAATGGTGCCAGGCCCATCACCGTCAAATCCGTGTAAAGCAGCAAAAACTCCTTGAGTTGGAGCACTAGTGAAAAGACCAAAGCCTGGAGTTAACCCAGCTCCACCAACAATCATGGGAAGAAAAGGAATAGATAAATCCTGTGTTACCCATCCAGTAAAGTCACCCGTCTCAAAGCCACAATTTATGATCGGGTTATTCGGTATGGTAGCACAGTTCTGTGCGTATGCGATTTGATTTCCCCAAATGATGATTATTCCCAAGATCAGGGCAACAACCATTATTAACTGTATAACTACTTGACGGGTACGACTTGATAGAGGGATACCCCATAACCTTTTGTATGATGATAAATTCATTTCTAATACATACTTATTTCATTTTTTTGTATTTAACTTTTCTTTGATTGATTTTGAATTTAGCAATGGATGATAGAATAAGTTCAAAAATGCTCTTGTGAATGCAGGTATTGTAGGGTAAAACAATGATAGGGAGAAGAAATCTTTTTGGTTGTTGCTGAGTAATGCCGGATCCACACCTCTCCACTCCACTTTTATAACTTCAACTAAACACATTCTAGCACAATTGTGTTGTAAGTGTCAAAACGATTTTTTATGATAACGAAGCATGATTTATTAGGTTTTGGCTTTAATCACCTAGCCATAAACTTTCCCCCTATGGTCTATTGCAACCAGATATACAACCCTATTATCTTTATCCCAAATTATGCGTTAAGATGACTGCGATGATTGTGATATATCCCCTTTTCCTTGAATTTATAGATACTTACGTGTATAAAGCACTGTAAATTAACACCACTAGGAGGTCACCTAAAAAGTGAAAGCTCAATTTGCTTATTCTTCTCCGCATAAAGTACTATCTCATAAAGGTATTAGAGTTAAATTTAAGGCTATCCTTAAAGGAAAAAAAGTTTGTTTTCAAGGAAATATGTGGTTAGAGGGGAAATTTTTGTTGACATGAGCTTATCTTTACGGGAAAATGTGGAAAGAAAAGGTTTATGCATAAAATTGGATTATGATTTCATTTATTTTATTCTTTTATTTAAAATTTCAAGTTTTTAATATTTAAACCTTTTAATTATCATTCTAAAACCTACTATTAGAGCAAGAATAATAGGAATAACCAGATTAATAACAGCTGTACTATTTTCTTAATCCTCCTTTTAATAATTAATTTTTAATTCTAGGTCATCTCCGTTATTGGGCTCTAAACTTAGTTATGACGCACCCAAGGTCAGCGAGGTTCGTAAAGGTATCCCCATTACAGTCCCCATTGCCGGGTGCCGGAGTACCTCTGAATGCATTAATTATTACGCCCAAGTCAGCTAAATTTACAAAACCGTCCGCATTTGCATCTCCTGGTTCAAATCCATCTCCTCCAGGTGGTGGTAAACCTAATTCAAATG
>JALLOG010000281.1 GCA_027717645.1 Desulfobacterota bacterium AH_259_B03_O07 | reverse complement strand
GAAAATCAAATCAATTATTATAATAGCGCTAAAAAGCGAATAATATAATCGAGGTATTTATGTTATTTTCTGGGATGTTTTAAAACTATACTAAAGTTTCCATTTTATTTTTGAATACTATTTTACGTAAATGCAGATACGAGATAGTTATGTTATTTAAAATTAAACTCTTTTAATGCATTATCATGTGAGCGTCAACTTGATAGTGCTATTAGGAAAGATCCGAGCAAGATTCTCAAGAGGAGTTGGCCTGGCACTCTAATAACCATAACCATACTTTTCCCAATTTTTTATCACTTCTTCCTGTATCTCGGTGGGTACGCTATATTTAAAACTGGAAATTTCAGATCGGTCAAATAAGGGCAATAGCCCATTATAAATGACTTTGGTGCTACTTATGTCTTTTTTTTCCGCCACAGTTAGATAATGAACGAGTGGAAACGTTCTTTCATGACTATAAAAATGAGCATCTGTATCCGGATGACAACGGGTAGCGAAGGCCCAGACCACTTCACTGACATTACTGGGATCGATATCATCATCGAGCAGAATAACCTTGGGTATATCAAGACCTGCTTTGCTCCTAAAAATGATTTCCTTGGCCATATGAACTAGTTTCTTGGTACTCTCCTCCGAATGACTGGGCCTATTTACAGTAACCACAAGCCAGTGGATGGCGCTTTCATATAAACAAAAGCAACTGGCCGCTGGAAAGTCGTGCTTCCAAAGTTCGGCCAGGATTGCGGCAGCCATCACAGTTCCACAGCATGTATGTGTATCCTCCACAGGAACTCCGGCAGCAACTACGGGTAGAATAGGATTGTTTCGGTAGGTGATTGCAGAAACGTTAAAAACAGGTTGAGGCTTGGCATCCCCGATGTAACCAGCATATTCCCCCATAGGGCCCTCACTAACTGTTTCCGTATGTGAAACTGTTCCCTCGATAACGATTTCACAGGTTGCTGGAACCTTCAGGTCGACCGTTTTACAGGGAACGACTTCAATAGGTTCACCAAAATGGGCACCCAGAATATCGGCTTCATCAACATATTCCGGAAGGTGCATGGCCGAGAAAAAAGGGACCGCAGGTTCGCATCCCATGGCCAGGGCAAACGGCATGGGTTTATTTTGTTCCTTCCACATTTGGTGGATGATCCCGATATGCTGTAGTGGAACCACTAGTCCTGTCATACGGTTTTTATCTAAAAGCATGATCCGCGTGATAGACCAATTTGTCCAGGATCCATCAGGTGTCTGAACAACAATTGTTCCCCATGTATTGAAATATCGGCCGCCATCTCCTTTGTGGATAAAAGGGCTTGGAAACCTCGTTAAATCCACATCGTGCCGGGTCATGATATTCTCCTGGCAGATACCGGTTTTAACTGTTTTAGGGGGGATCCCCTTTTTTGAGATTGAGCCCGCCAATGTGTTTATGATTTCATGCGCCCTGGCATGTGGCGACAATCCAAGGGAAATGGCAATGCGAGATAAGAACAGGCCCTTCTGTACGCTCACACCTGCCGATCCTCCCAGTACTCTGAAGCCTTTTTCAATGTCCTTGATTTTATTAAAGAGCGGGGCCGGTGCTTTTAGATCATATGCTCTTCTGATAATTGCGCTGAGTTCTAGGTTCCAATCGACCTCTACATCTATCTCCTGCAGTTCACCGATATCAGACAGTAAGCGTATGTATTCTCTAAGGTCTTTTATATGCATCATTTGGTCGTCCCCACAATATTAAAAACTTTAAATTTAATGTCGGTCTATTCTCTGCACTACTTTCACTTTTTCATGAATATCTTAAAGCTTAAATAAATTACGAGCTCATTAGGGGAGAAATTGTTTAAAAACCAGAAAGTATTATGGGTCGCATCTTCACAATTGACAAATAATCACAATACATCCTTAATCCCATTTTATGCATTAACCTTTTATCTTCTAAATATCT
>JALLOG010000280.1 GCA_027717645.1 Desulfobacterota bacterium AH_259_B03_O07 | reverse complement strand
TTGTCCTGAACCCTGAGCTGCATCGAAGGGTCGAAGGGTTGTTTCTCGTTTCATGCTGAGTTTATCGAAGTATGTATCAAGACAAAGAAAATAAAATATTAAACGATGGATCCCCGATTAAAACATTCGAGGATGACGGATGAGTATAGTTCGAGAAAATTTATTATCTTCTTGGATTCTGTCATCGAATTACGTGACATCTACATTTTCGCCCAGAGGGAGAAATCTTGTATTTCATGGTTAACAACATAGATTCCTCACATACGGAATGACAATAAGCACAGTGTCATTCATTAAATCGGGCGAATTCCTTCTTTCATTCTATTGCAGGTTTTCCTCTCTAACTTCAAAATCAGTAATTGGTATTGGAGATGCATGGTGTAAAACCATAAGCCACCCTGAATCATGTCTCTCAAAGATGTTCGTAGATTGAGATACATTTAAACCTGGAGGGTTTCTGCTTATATAAACGAGTTTTTGAACACATGTAACCCATGCAACGTTTCCTTTTACCTCTACCTTTACATTTGAGAGTTCAATATCAATCTGGTCGTTAGGGTCAAAGACGTTTTCCCAACTCTGTCTGAGTGCATCCCAACCCCTGAGCATGATCCAACCAGGATGAACACATCCAGCCCTTGAGTCCTGGACCCATACAGAATCCATTAATTTAAGGTCTCTTGTTCCCAGGGCCTTATAAAATCTCTCATTTACCTTTAAAATCTCTTCTTTCTCAGAATCAATAGACATTTATATACCTCTCTGTTTTAAAGTTTGAAAAGATATGTCAGGAATATTGTTTCAATATAGGAAAAACGAAATAATGGACTTTATTGTATACTTAGAAACTTCTTTTAACAAGAATAACTCTTGTATATCGGTGATTAAATGCGAAACTATATCATATAAATGGGAACCATCATTTTGTTAAGTCTATGAACAATTACTCCAGAAGAAACTTCTTAAAAAGTGGTATTACTGGTCTTGCAATGGTATTTGGCGGAGAATTAATTCTACGGTCCGATGCAAATCCAACTGAATCAAGCGGAACATATACCGATTATTTGGCATACCTTGAAAAAGGTCAAACCGACAATACAAACAATCAAAATGAATGGGCACCCACTGAAGATAATATTCTCGGCCCTTTCTATCGAGAGGGCTCACCCTTCAGGGCAAAAATTTCCCCACCCTTATCTGATGGCACGGTATTATTAATCAGCGGAAGGGTTTGGGGGTATGACACCCGTAAACCACTAAGAAATGCCATCATAGATATTTGGCATGCCGATAAACATGGGCAGTATGATACAAATTCCATCGTAGCACCTGGCCAGAAGGTCACATATAGAAACAGGGCTCGATTGATTACAGATGAAAATGGATACTACGAGTACGAGACGATTCATCCTGGTCCTTATCAATTATCACCGGGTATATGGCGACCGAATCACATACACTATTTAGTCAGGCATCCAGAGTATAAGGACCTAGTCACTCAACTCTTTTTTAAGGGTGATCCTCATCAAGAGACCGATAGATTTATTAAGGATTCTTTAATAATCGATCTTGATAGAGTTGAAGTCGGTAATACACATTATGAAAAGGGAGTTTTTGACATTGTTATTGAACGCAAGGAGTAGTTTGAAAAGTAACTGAGATTGCTGCGTTCGCTTGACTCTTTCGCAGTTATGTCAAATGTAATCGTCATTGCTGTAGACATCACGTAATTCTCAGACAAAATTTTTACAATTTCAATATTATTTTCTCTTTCATTAATCCACCTCGAATTGAAAAGGATTTAACTGGCATTCCAAAAATTGCGTTAAGAAAATCAGAAACGGAGACGTAAAAAAATTTGCGGGTTGGGGTTGAATCCGAATTTTTTAGTCAGAGTAAATGATTTTTAGCTAAATTTTTGGGCAGCCTTGATTTTTGTTTCTTTGTATCAAGA
>JALLOG010000027.1 GCA_027717645.1 Desulfobacterota bacterium AH_259_B03_O07 | reverse complement strand
CATGAAGAAAATCCCTTGTCTCCCCAATAAAGCAAAACAAGGGGTGAAAACTTGATCGACCAGGTTTCTTTGGATTATATCCCACTGAGGCTCTCTGTTGTTGTCCATAAGCTGTCTTCACATGGGAATCTAAATCCAGTGTAATCTTATACCATCCTTCAAAGTTTCTTCTTGCGCTCATTAGAATCTTTTGGTTTACATTGGCTATCCCCTTAGCCGCCTCAACTCGTAGGCTCTTTAAAAAACGGCTGATTGTACTCTGGGTAGGATAATCATCAAGTCCAGTTGTTTTCTGAAATACCTTATCCAGCCTTAGCATTAGTGTGTCACTTTGCCTCTTGAGGTCAAGGATTACAGCGTAAAGTAGACATACAAGCATCCCTCCTGCTGAAAACTTTCCATCTCTCTTCTTAACCGGAACAGCACTTTCAAGTTCTTCTTTAATCTTTAACCGTCTGAGGAATTTCCTAACAAGTTGGATACCTCCAAATTTAGTCAGGTTCTTCCCTGTAAATTCTACTCGAATATCACCTCTTGTAGGGAGAAAAACGGTAAGCTCATCTTTCACTTTTTAGGTGACCTCCTGGTGTTGTTAATTCTCCCTGCTTTATACCCGTAAGTGGCTATAACTTCAAGAAAAGGTGGGGCATATTTCAATCATAGCTTTCTTCTTAACGCATAATTTGAGATTATTTAATATCTTTGCCTCAACTTCGTATGTTCCAGATGAAGAATCCACATCACGACTCACACCAATTATTTCCCCTTCGCTCATCTGTAATCCTCCATTTGAGGTTTTTGAAAGGTTTATTTTCATTCCTGGATTCATGAGCCTTGCCAACCGAGGCTGAACTCCTGCTACGACTCTTTCCTTCGATATGTTAACTATCCTCGCAAGCAGATCTCCTTCGGATACTTCCTGCCCGATATCAGGCAGTATATCAACAACTTGACCCGCAATAGGCGAGCGTACTTTCAGATGATCAACATCCCATTGCATAAGATCGAAGGAAGCTTCTAGAGCATACACTTCAGCAGTCTTACCTGGACCTGATTTGAAAATGAAGCAAGAGTATCCTTGGCTGCAATGCCTTTATCCAAGAGGGTCTTAGTTTGAGCTAACTTTCGTCTAAGTTCCTTTAAATCAGCCTTTGCCGATTTTACTCTAGCCTCAGATTCTTTGAGCTTAAGCGTCTTTCTCGCATCTTCTAGAACAATCAAAACCTGATCCTTCTCGACTTTTTGACCTCTAACTACATTGCGTTCAACAACCCAACCACCGACATCCGCACTTATATCGATGGTCTGACTTCCCTCTATTCTTGCCAGGAAGGTAGCCGTTTTCCATACCTCCGTGATATTAATCGGCTGAGTGCGAACAGGTTGCAACCTTTCTTCTTTCTCGGCCTCCAAGGCTGCCGAGCGAACAGAGATCATACGGATGTACAAACCTATGATGAGGACGATAAAACTAATCAAAAATACAAAAAACCAGAACCATTGTCTGCGATATCTATCACTGATTTTAATTATTGGCATATAAATTTCTCCTAATGTCAATTCATTTTAACATATATTATATTCCTTTAGTGTCATATCTTGAGTAATGAATGATCAAATTCATACAAAAAAATCTAGGATTTTATAAGAATTTTTTAATTATAAAAAAAACATATTGATTTTTTATAGGAATATCTGTATTATTGAAAATTACAAATCATCCTTAAGGGAGGAGAGATGGCAAAAAAAGCAATGACAAAGTCCCAAACGGCTTCTCATATATCTGAAAAGTCCGGTGTTACGAAAAAGACGGCTAATCAGATACTAGACGACATTGCGTCCCTTGCATACAAGCAAGCTAAGAAAAATGGTGAGTTCACATTACCTGGTATTGGGAAATTAGTTATCTCGAGACGCAAGGCCAGGAAGGGAAGAAATCCTGCCACTGGTCAAGAGATAAGGATTCCTGCTAAGAGAGTTGTCAAATTTAGGGTTGCCAAAGCTTGTAAAGACTCAATTCTCGGCACTAAATAAAGGCTTTTGCCAGTCTTGTAGTTAAATATAAATCAACAAGTTGCAATATACCCCGTAATTAAAGGATTTGCGGCAACGGGGTTGGTGTACATTCTAGTATTTATTTTTCAGTTTTGTGTGGATGACTCAGGGATTTTTCATCGTACTGATCTTATCAAAAACCCTTTGGGCTATCTCAGTTTTATTCATCAAGGGGAGCTCTTCAATCCTTTCCGATTCGTCAACGAAATAAACAATATTAGGATCATCACCAAAACCCGAACCTTGTTTTGAAATATCATTTGCCACAATCAAATCTGCTTTCTTCCTTTTCAACTTATCCATCGAATTCTCAATTATGTTCTCATATTCTGCGGCAAATCCCACAATAAATTTGCCATTCTTCTTCTCACCGATGCTTAACAGAATATCCTTTGTTGGTTTTAGTTTAAGTATCTGGTCTCTTGAATCCTTCTTTATCTTCCCATCAATTTTATCAGATGGAGCATAATCTCCTACGGCAGCAGCCTTAATTACAACTGTAGACCAGTCAAAATGCTCCATTACTGCATGATACATATCCATTGCGCTTATTACGCCAACCAGTTTTACACCAATTGGTGAAGGCAACTCCGTCTTACCCGAGATTAAGACTACTTCAGCTCCTCTCAGCCTGCCTTCTCTTGCAAGGGCATATCCCATTTTTCCGGTAGAGGGATTTGAAATGAACCTGATGGAATCAATGAACTCCCTCGTTGCACCAGCAGTTACAATTATTTTTTCCCCTACAAAATCTTGTGGAGCTATCACATTTTCAATTTCTTGTAGGATTACTTCAATATCCGGAAGCCTACCCTTACCTTCCCAACCACATGCCAGTTCCCCCTCCTCGGGGTCTAACATAAACATTCCACGCTTTTTTAATTTTTCTATGTTTTCCTGAACGACAGGATTGTTGTACATATTGACGTTCATGACTGGACAAATTAACACTGACGCTCTGGTGGCCAAAACTACACTATTTAAGAGATTATCTGAAATACCAGATGCCGCCTTTCCTATAAAAGCAGCTGTTGCGGGCGCAATCACTATAAGATCTGCACTATCGGCAAGACCTATATGACCGACTCCTGATTCCCATTCGATATCATACATATCGGTAGCTACTCGATTCGAGGAAAGTGTTTGAAAAGTGAGTGGGGAAACAAATTCAGTAGCGTTCTTTGTCATTACAACTTGGACAGTTGCTTCTTCCTTGACGAGTCTTCTAACGAGCTCACAAGCCTTGTAAGCAGCTATCCCCCCTGTCACGCCAAGAATTATATTCTTACCAGATATCCTAGACATATTCAGCTGCCTGCTTCTTTTTTGTAGCGCCGACCTTCAGGTCTCCATACTCCGGTCTTCTTAATTAGTATAGAGGAGTAGATGAAATGAGGCAAACTATTAATTAATATATATTTTCGTCAGTAACAGCGCCTTCAGATGCCGAATTTACAAGCTTCGCATATTTTGCAAGTACCCCTTTATCTACCTTAGGCCTGGGCTTTGTCCATGCGGCTAACCTCTTTCTTAATTCAGTTTTAGAAACATTCAGATTGATCTCTCTTCTCCTAGCATCAATAACGATTGTATCCCCATTTTTAACAACAGCTATCACTCCTCCCTCATAGGCCTCAGGGGTAATATGTCCAACTACAAAACCATGAGTACCTCCAGAAAATCTTCCATCTGTAATTAGGGCAACATCGTTACTCAAACCTCTCCCCGTCACAGCTGAGGTAGGTGCAAGCATCTCTCTCATTCCAGGGCCACCCTTAGGTCCTTCATATCTAATGACAATTACATGCCCCTTCTTGATTCTCCCCCCCAATATTGCCTTCAAACAATCCTCCTCCGAATCAAAGACTATGGCCTTTCCTGTAAAAGAATGACCCTCCTTACCTGTGATCTTTGCTACGGCCCCCTCTTGTGCCAAATTACCGCGAAGAATGACTATATGGCTATCCTTTTTGATTGGATTATCAATTGAATAAACAATTTTTTGTCCTTTGGGATAATTTCTTACAGCTTTCAGGTTCTCCCTTGCTGTCTTACCTGTAACAGTCATGCAAGCACCATTAATTAAACCCGCTTGAAGTAGCATCTTCATTAAGGGCTTAAGACCGCCTATCTTGCAAAAGTCGGCCATCATAAATCTTCCACTTGGCTTGACGTCTGCAAGTACTGGAACCCTTTTACCAATCCGATCGAAATCATCTATCGAAAGCTTTACGCCAATGGCATTTGCCATTGCGAGTAGATGTAGTACTGCGTTTGTCGAACCCCCTAACGCAATAACAACCGTGATAGCGTTCTCGAACGCTTCTTTAGTCATGATATCACTTGGTCGAATGCCTTTTTTCAGCAAATTAACAACCGCAGCTCCAGCATTAAAGCAATCTCGATTCTTGTCATGAGATATTGCTGCCTGTGCCGAGCTATTTGGTAGGCTCATACCTAGAGCTTCTATTGCTGAAGCCATCGTGTTTGCAGTATACATACCCCCACATGAGCCAGGCCCCGGTATTGCAGAAGACTCTATAGCTTTTAGCTCTTTGCTAGATATGGATCCGTCGGCGTGAGCTCCAACAGCTTCGAAAACTGATACTATATCAACGGGCTTCCCACAATAAATGCCGGGCATTATAGTTCCACCGTAAACAAAGACCGATGGACGATTTAAGCGGGCCATGGCAATTATACAAGCCGGCATGTTTTTATCACAGCCCCCTATTGCAACAATTCCATCAAACCCCTCCGCGCCCGCTACCGTTTCAATTGAATCAGCTATCACCTCACGGGACACAAGTGAGTAACGCATACCGGAAGTACCCATCGATATGCCGTCAGAAACGGTGATCGTATTAAAAACGATCGATTTGCCACCTGAACGGTCAACTCCGTCTGCCGCTTCTAATGCAAGTTTATCGATGTGCATATTGCACGGGGTGACCATGCTCCAAGTGGAAGCAACCCCAACAATCGGCTTTCTAAAATCCGCATCACTGAAACCCACGGCTCTAAGCATTGACCGGTTAGGGGCACGATCATCTCCATCTACTATAATTGAGGAGTATTTTCGAATTCCTTTTTTAACCTTTTGAAGCGTTGCTTTTTTTGCCAAAATGATACCTCCACTCTGGTCAGATTAGAGATTGAGTATTATCTATTGAATATTTTTTTTGTCAATTTCCAACCTTAACCAGAAGAATCTGGTATTTTATGTAAACATCTAAAATAAAGAGGGCAAATTAAATTTATGTAACATTTGTAAAAAACCTATTGCCTTATTTCGAATTATTTAATATAAATAGAGGAGAGGCAAATACATGGTAACAGTTATTTTAACGATTATTGCCGGATTATTGGGAACTGCGGGCATGACCCTTGTGATGTGGTTGATTCACCGCTTGGGAATTGCCAAGGCCGATATGGTTAGGGCGATTGGTAGTATGTTCACAAGCTCGATTGAAGACGCCTTAGCCCCAGGAATTATTATACATTTTATTGTAGGCTCAATTATTGCCTTTTTCTATGTAATATTAATCAGCCTATTTGGTCCAACTTCAGTCGCAGCAACCATAGGTACAGGTGCTATGATTGGGTTATTCCACGGTGTATCATTTAGTTTTCTTCTTATAGTTACTGTTGCCGAACACCATCCCTTGGAACAGTTTCGCGATACGGGCTTTGAAGTAGCTATAGCTCATCTTGTCGGACACATCATATATGGACTGGTAGTTGGAACAGTAGTAGGTATAACCGGTATCAGATTTTTTTAAGCTGTCTCCCCTAATCGCACTTATATCATAGCTTTCTTACCCATCAAAAGGGGATGAAAGATGGGGATAATAAGAATTTATAGTGTAGCAAAAGAAGCCTAAGGTTCACGTATAGGATCACAAGTCGTTCCATCCCAATTTCCTTTAAGTACCCTAATCCTGCCAAAAGGTGTGACAATTACCTTTCCACATCTCTTTAAATTTGAGTCATCCGTTGGTCTTATATTAATTGACCCGCTAGCACCCCCGAGTGTACCGTTTGGATTGAAATTAATGGTTTTGTTTGAAGGAGATATGGTAATTCCGCTTAACACTTTCAACTTCTGTGAATTTTCAGTGATATAATTATCAGATCCCCTGTTACTGTTTCCTCTTTGAGTAACTATAGAAAGAATTTTGTCAGTATCATCATAGTTCAAAACCGCTTGATACTCCAAACCATGCCTTGCAGACTTGAGTTTTAAAATCTGTAATGTGGAAGATATGGTATTAGTTATTCTATCAACAACTCTACTTGAAACATATCTACTAACGACAGAACCACCCATCGCAATCATTAGCGCCATCACACCGACTACTATCAGGCCCTCGATTAATGAAAAGCCTCTTTGATCTTTCACTCTTTGCATAGGAGACGCCCCACCTTCTCTGAAAAAATTTTTCGTAATAAAGTGCCGTTATCCTTGCAATGAGCGAAACCAGCCCGTTACAAGGAGATTTGCATCTCCTGCAATGCGGAAGGAAAAAAATAGGGAATGAAAATAAGATCTACACTAAGTATAACCCCTTTTTACACTACTTGGTACTTATGTAAAAAAGAGTTACATAGTGGGACAGTGGAGGGAAGAATATTGGGTGATGATATGTTTATAGAAACGGTGCTAAGTCAACCTGAAGGAGGTAAGCAAAGGAGGGTAAGTTTAAAGAAAATAATGGAGGTTATTTGTAAAAAGTATAATGTTAGAGGAAGTGATTTAGTTTCGGGAGAAAGAAGAAGAAAACTAAGCGCGGTACGAACGGTAATAGGCTATTTTTTAGTAGAATATGGGGAGGGAACTTTGAGTGATTATGGGAGATAGGTAAATCGAGACATATCAACACTGAGTAATGCAATACGGGAATTTAGGGAGCGGTTGAAAGGAGATAAGGAGAAGAGGAGAATTATAGAGGAATTGAAGAGAGAATTAGGAGTAAAAAACAAAAAGACAATAGCCTGACCCCGATTCTACGGGGAGACGGGCTCTCTGATTGGGTTGCAAGTGGTGCCGTCCCAGTTTCCTTGGAGAACTGAGACTCCCCCAATTGGTTTTACCTCGATTTTACCGCACCTCTTTACCTTAGCATTACTATTCGGTGTGATTAACATTGGAATTGGTCCCGGAATGGGTGCGCCGGCCTCATCTACAACAAAACCATTTGGATTAAAGCCGCACCGGTAGGGATCATTTTCAGTAATAGCAGTCATATCCACATCCATATGACTATGCATTTTTTTTGTTATTGTGGATTCGATACACCACTTATCAGAAGCGCGGTTGCTATTCCCTCTTTCTATGCTCATGGTCATCGTATCATCGCCTGGAGCAAAATCAACATAAGTATTACAAACGGGACAATCCGGATTAGTGGTATCATCTATATTCGTACAGCGAGCAAACACGACCCTATGTTCCACTCCATGCCTAGCTGCCTTCATTTTCGCCATTTGTAGCGTAGATGACATACCCTTCATTGCGTTATCAAATGAACGACTCACCATATATTTGCTGACCATTGTGCCGGCAACCGCAATTAGTACTCCCATGACCCCCATCACTATGAGTCCCTCTACTATAGTAAAACCACCCTTCTTATGTATAAGAGTCATGATCTATATTTTACCCTAAAGTATCTCTTCCCAGAAGAGGGTCTGCGTCCTCGTAGCGAGCTGAGGAAGCTGCATCACGAGAAAATTCGCACCTCCAGGAGCAGCACCACCAGAGAACGCTACAGTCAAGACAACCGATCCACGTGATCCAAACGTGAGCTGGGCAGGTGTCGGCATACCCGAAGCTACGGTCTTTCCCGCCGTCGCTTCTTTCTCTGTATCACTCCCTTCAAGTAGATTTGCTGCACCAGGAACTCTAACCAGAGCCTCTTCTCCCGTCAGAAAATCAAGTGCAAAAAGCCTACCCTCTCCAAGACCCGCTCCACACGGATTTTCCTCAGCCATAGGATCAGGGGCAAAAGTTGTGAATAGTAATACGCCTCTTATTACAACCGGCGTACCAAATCCCTTTTCTCCAAGTGAGCTTTCAACGTTTGAGTCACCTGAGGTATCAAGATTATCTGGAAATCTTACAATAAATTCACCCTGATTATTTATAGTACTCCCTCCTTCAGTTGTAAATTGATCCGGTACACCCGCTAGAGAAACTAGGTCAACAATCTGTCCTGCGTCAAAATCACCTTCCGTCTTGAACGATGCTGGTGCTACGGCAGTACCTCCGGCAAGAAAAGCCGGTATAAAAGTGTCAATGTAGTTATAGAGCTTTCCGAATTGACATGAATCGCTCGGATTTCTTCTATTCCCCGTCACAAATATGATGTGCAGGTTACCCAGGTTATCAAACACTGCAGTGGGGGCAAAGAAAATAGGCCTTCTCTGGCAATTATTATTTACATCATCAAAAGCAATTAAAGTTGGATCGAGACATTGAGCCGAATCAGCCGTTGCGCAAAATGCTATGTCCCCGGTCCAATCTGCGGCAGTTATGTCGGCATCACCTCGTAGTTCAGTTTGCGTTATATCATTTCCATTATCAATTATCGGCATAGATACATCAAACCTCCAAAGCCTGCCACATGTATCGCCAGAAAATGCCACGTCCATATATCCGTCGGCATTTATATCAAAAACTCCTGCTTTTCCCACCATATCGCATTCCATCTTAGCAATATTGGGATCCGATAAACTACTGGGTATCGGATCATCAGGATTAAATTTATAGATAACCTTTCCTGTGGCTATATCTATGGCATAAAAGGCGTCGCCGTAAGTAACCCCGTCTCTCGGATCTGTGTCTAAAGGATCGAGACCACCCCCTAGAAACGCAACCCATCTATCAACCGTCAGCGGACCTCCCGCATCCTGAGTGAGCATCCTTACCCTTCCGATTGTCACATCAGACCAGGTGTTACCAAAATCCCTATCAAACAAGGTCCAAAGAGCCCTGGGATACTCATTCCCACCAGCCTTATGCAACCCAATATTACTACAATCGGTATTTACACCACCGGCACATTTAACGTTAGTAACATCAAGTGCAGTAACAGCTCCACCGCCATTTCTATAACCAGAGATAAGTAACGTATGCCATTCTCTTCCACAGAGATCAATCTGCCCATCGGGAGTAGTGATAGCCCCTCCGGGACACAAAGAAGCATCCTGTGCTATTCCGTTCGTATAGCCATCTATAAAGACATCTGCAACCAAGGGTGAGCCGTCAAAAAAGGAACGTTGCTCATTTTTCTCCACAACAAATGTCTTGAAATCCCCGAATCTAAAATCCGGAGGAGTGACACCAGAAGGTGATGCAGGACCGTTTTCAGAGATTGAATCCGGCAAAAAAGACGGGGGCGAAAAGGCAAATAGCTCTCGACCAGTTCCCGCATTGAAAAACGGCAATGTCTCATTCTCAAGATTAAATGGATTCTCTATCGGATTGTCAGCAGACGCAAGCTCTAATTCCCCAGCGTGAAACGCATGTAGAAATCCGTCGTTAGTGCCAACATAAACAGCGGCAGATCTATCTCTAAACTCACTTGCGAAGGCTTGAAAACCAAAATCGAAGAATAAGGGTGGGGGAGAACCCACCAATACGGGTCTTGAATGAAATACATCTCCCAATCGAACAGAGCATGTTTCAAAACCTCCTTGATTTTGCACGGGATCGGGGCAAGCAAACCCAAAAGAATCCGAGGTTTGTGCTCCCAGGGTTGGAATTCCGAAAGGGTCACCCAATGGGAGGATATCAGTATTGCCACTCATGAAACTAACTACTCTATCCCTAAAACAACCCTCAACACAGGTCTTACAATCATCAGTGAATGGCAAAACGCTATCTCCATTTGCATCCAGACAATCCGAAGAACAATCTACCAGAGGGTCTTGTTTACAATAATCCGGTATAGGATCTGTGACATCAGCGTCACCAATCCCAAATTCATCAATTTTAAGGCTGGTATCAAAATTGACCCTTTCCCCTTCAAACCGAACTCTCGCAACCTGTGCCCCATCAAGTTCTTCGTCAACCGTACTTGCCTCAGTTACTTGCACCGTAAACATTCTACGCGGATCTGAATCTAGGTCAGTCTCAGCCAAATTTTTACCCGCTTCCCAGTGGAACTGTAGTGCATTAAAATTTAAAATCCCATTAGCGTTAAAAATGCGATGAGTATCGACAACAGCAGGGTCGGTAAGGTCCGCGCCCGGATCAGGTACCCTTATGACTACCTTAGATCCAGGGTTACCCGGTTCATCGATAAATCCAAAAAGCGCAAGCCTACCCTGCCAAATCCGCTCAGGTAGATTAGGAGTAAGATTTCCTACCAAGATCCTGTCGCTGATGGCAACACTGGCTGAAGACTGTGCAGCAGTAGGTGCTACTCCAGTAGTGGGGAACGCACCAATAAAGTCAAAAATTGTGTCAATAGCTTCGACAAGTTCCGATGGATCGTCAACGAAGAATGCGAAGCTGTCACCCACGTCAGTTTCATCCAACGCTCCAGGGGTGCTGAAATCGCTGAAGAATGTATTATCAAAAACCGGAGTTGACATAAATTCACAAACCCCGTTTCCATCAGGGATCAGGCATTCTTTGAGATGGGCGCCTTCTGGATTGGTATCAATTCCCGTAGCCTTTCCAAAATCTACAAAAATTGGATCAAGACCCGGAATCAATTCCAAGTCAACCGTTCCAATAAGCGCTCCGCTCGCATTAAAATGCTTAACTATACCTTCAGTTGTAGCGCCTCCGCCAAGGGCTAACGAATTTAGCATTCTAACAACGGCTGGGTCTTTTATTCCTAAACCTATCACAAATGTTATTATCTCCTTCGGGGTAGGCTCCGGGCAATTTTCATTATTAGTAATAGGGTTCCTTGCGTAATAGGTTCTGAGATTGCTTCCCGCCTGAAGAACACTCCTCATGTTGGAAAAACCTGTAACAAGCGCTGGAACGCCATTCGCGTCTGTGCTACATGCTCCGGACGTTCCATTCAAAGAAGAACAGTCCCCAGAGCAGTTATCCAAACCGCTAGTTACCACTATTGCAAACTCTGCCCTACAACTACAAGCTGGATCCGTTTGTAGCTCTACTCTAAATGAATCAAGGGCATCCTGACTTATGCTGCTATTAGATGCATTGTCATCGTCGAAACCGATTGCGTTTGCCAGAGGGGCCCTACCACCCACACGCCTGTCCCTCATAAACTTCCAAATGTTATCAAATGATTGAATACTCCCACCGGCAAAACCACCTTGTGGCTGTCCAAACGCAGGATTTCCTTCGCAACTGCCAACTCCCGTAAGGTCCCCTGGAGGAGGGTCATTCTTTCCTCCACCACCATAAGTCATTGGACGAATCCTTGCATTGAATTCAGCAGTGTCAGCAGATGTTAAAACATCGAGAAGAGGAATGTCATCACCACCCGCAATTGGAAGTTTGGAACTGCCACCCGTTCCTCTGACTATTACCCCCACATCTCTAAAGGGAGTGTTCATGAATTGATCACAACAAATCTGCCCTGAGGGTGGAACTGCCATTGGGTCATCTGGATCATTAATACAAGATCCAGTTTTCTGATCGGTGAATAATTGATTAGGATCTTCACATACTAGAGAAGCAAGTGAGTCATCGGCATCCAGGATATCAAAAAAGGTGTTCTTGATTGCATCCATGCGGGTGGTCCCATATTTGAACTTGGTACAATTGAAGCCATCTGTACAGTCATTTGTAGGAAGTAGCGAAGTGTCCATACAGCTCACAAAATTATTGAATAGGCTTTGATCGTTACAGGATTTATCGGGAATAACAGGATCAATGCAATTAAGGGAGCCACATGTTTGCTCGGCCGCAGGCAATGTTGCCACCGTTAGGTTTTCTATTGCCGATGCCGCCTTGGCACGCTCAGCATCAGTATCACAATTATCAGGGATGTCACCTCCACAGACATTTGAGAAAATATTATTGAAAATTTCATCCAGATCCATACCCAGAACTGCGGAATATGTACCTTCAATACAAGCGATGAACCTCTCAAAATCATCCTGTAATTGACATGTCCCGGTTTGAGAAGCAGAACAAGCACTTCTTCCACAAGGGTTTAGTCCTGAGGCGTTTCCAGCGCAATGAGCTACGGCATACCTCGCATTTTGAGAAGGATCCACCGAATCCTTTAGGTTCTGAAAGGAATTACAGGTCGAGATAGTATCATCCAGATCCCAACTGGCATGTTGAGCACCTCCAAAGTTGTCTCCAGTTGGAAGTGAATTATCGTAGATTATAAGAATATTGGGTTGACCACCGAGAACTTGAGAAATCAGGAGACTAAGGTCCTCAACCTCATTTTCTTTGATGTCAGCACTTTTTGCACCCGTCACATATAGGAACGATAAAAAGACAATAACAATTTTAAGTGTATCCATTTTTCCTATCCCCCTACTCCAAATCGATTGAGAACTTTAATTTCCTTTCTAATTGCCAGAATAAAGATTGCTAGCGCCGCCGGGAACGATTGTTTCAAAACCTACAGCTATTTCGACCCCGGTATTTATATCCTGATTGGTATCCTTTTTATCTTTATCCTTAGCGTTCTTACCGGTTACCAAAAAACTAACCGGTACTGCGGAAGCACCTCCCACACCCCCAGAGGGAAGACTAACGTTCTTAAGGGGTCTCCCCATCTGCTTGGTTGGTGGAGGTATCTCTATGAAAGCCACCGGAGCGCTTTCAGATGCACGATTAAAGTTTCTAGGTCCCGATCTGCAATATGGCTCATTAATAGCGGGATTTAGAGGCAACTCTATACCGTCAGGTGGAGTACCGCCTTGAAGTTGAAAAAATAATGTCTCTATTCCTATAGTTTCAAATCGCTTTCTAGCCTCAGTCACACACCTTTCTGCTGAGAGAAAAGCTTCTTGCCCCTGTTTGTAATTAGACATCGTCTGAAAGTCAATGTGACCCATAAATGAGACTGTAAGTCCGATCGTTGACATTATTATGAGCATCACAAGGGCTAATATTAGTGCAATTCCCCTTTGACCACTATCACGGTGAGCCACTCTTAAGGCTGTCATATTCATTGAACTCTATTCTCCTTAAAATTATCCGAATTCTTCACGTGCCAAGTTTCTTACATAAACGGTTGTAGATAATACCCTATATACAAATCCCTCTACTGGTTCTGTTGAAGCATCAAGTACAGTCCGTTGGGCAACATCACCAATATTGGGAATTTCTTGCTTGAAAAAGCCCCCAAAGATCTTTCGGGGTCTGGTATTCGAGCGAACCAGGATGTAGATTTCAACCGATCTTATATCCTGAATGCTGCCTAATGCTGGATTAGCTGCAGCCTCAAGCTCATCAAAATCGGCAAACATCCTATTAGCAGTGTCCGAAGGGACCCCGACTTTGGTAATTACACCATCAGGTGCTTGCAGGTTGAAAACTATTTGCATATCCACTATTCCTGGTGCATCAAATCCTCCGGCAATAGGCTGAAAATTAGTAGGTTCGCCATTGGCGTCAAAACTTTGGGACATTTCCAGCTCTCTTTGATTAATATCAATCCTAAATGTCTTTGAATCGGCTATTGTTAATTCCGAAGCGGTCCTAGCCAATTTTGGAATAAAAAAGTTGCTTATAAAATTGTTTAAATCAGTAAAATCGGCATCCTGAAGGTTCTGCTCAATGATGTCTGACGCAGAGTCTATCACGGCTTGATTCTGGTCATTTATATCCACCCTTAAGATTGCAGCGCATTCCGTACACAATTCAGGATCTGTAATACATTTATCAGCATTAACAGCAGGATCAGGATTGCAAAGATTAAGTCTGGATCTCACGCCTATTATATCCTCAGTTTCAATCAATGGTGGGGTCCTAGGATTACCAGTATCATCCAAAAACCAAGTATCAGGAAGTGTCAGAACCAAGGGCGGTCCTGGGGAGAATACTATTACATCAGCAGGCACCGAAGGAAGGTCGTTACCTTTCTGCCCCTTTGTGATATCCCATGTATATACCTCAAGGCAATCCGGTGGGGTGGTGACGGTTCCGGAATCAAGGGTATTGTCTTCGCATGGTTCTGGTAGTACTCCGCTCCCACCGTTTTCGAAATCCAAAGAAAAGGTCTTTCCCTGTCTGGCTCCCGCATTTCTGATCTCAGTTGCAATATAATCCAGTACTGCCCTACCTGTTTGATCCATATCCACTGCATCTTGAGTAAGATTGAATTGCCTCTGCTGTTGAAATAGTGCGGCTGCCATTCCTGTAATCATCAATGAAAAGATTGCAACTGATACCATGAGTTCAAGAACTGTAAAACCCTTAGTATTCATTAAACCCTCCATGAAACTTATTTCACGGTAAATGGGGGACCCTCACCTGAGTCCAGCCCGGAATAAATTCAGACCAGTCATCGATATGAGCGGTAAATTGATATATTTGTGTTGCAAGTGAATTTCTTAGAATAGGCCTGTTGTTATCTGCGGGGTCTGTGATCGTTAAACCAGTATCGTCGAATTGCACAGGTGTTTTTACAGCATATGTAAGTGTAACTGTCAATACCTGAAGTCCTGATGGAGCATCAAGGGCTTGTGTAGCCAAGACATTTTTTACTATATACAGATCGGCGTTTGGATCAGTACAATTTGCAACAACCGTATCAAAGGTTATTTCGTCGGGATCAAGATTGTGAACTTCTATCGGTGCACATGATGTCTCAGGAAAGTTGTTGGCACCATTCGGAATTTGACCTACTGTCAATGCTTCCATGACATCGCACGGCTGGCCCGGACAACCTGTACAGGGGTCTACACAGGGTGTATTCGGACAGTTAGGTGGTGCCGCCCCGTCACAATAGGAAAAATCGGGAATTCTTCCTGCTACGCTATTGTTAAAAGCGGCCGAATTAAGCAAATAGAGTCTTCTTACCTCTGCCATATCCGTATCGCTTATAAACTGAATTATGTTTGTTGCAGTTGTCCCGAATTCTGCTTTTTGCTTCTGCTTCAAGGAAAGAAACTGCATCTGTGCAATCGCTAAAAACCCTACGGTCATAATGCCCAACGCTATGAGGAGTTCCAGTAGAGTAAAACCTTTTTTATCATTCAACATCTATACCTCTCCAACCTATTCAACTTTATCTAATGCAAAATTCATGCCATATTGAGAAAATATATAACTACCCTAAAATAAAGGATACTTTTTACAACATCTTTTATAATTTATTAGAGGAGATGCAAGTTTTTGTACAAAGTGAGAAATCCTTTGCGCAGTTCGGTTAGTTACTATCATATCTTGGGAACAAGCTCTTTACCTTCTCTATCCTCCCTGACAATTGGATTTCACCCCAATTTTTTGCGTTTGAGAAGTATTGTGATTCGAGCGATTCCTTAAATCCCAACATACCCCACATTTTATTAGCCGAATCAGGCATAAACGGATATATCATGATTGATACAATTCTAAGTGATTCAACAAGCACCCAGAGGACTGTATCTAGCCTATCTTTATCCCCTGCTTTTGCTAAGGTCCAGGGAGCTGTGTCATCAACATATTTATTCACAAGGCCAATAAAATCCCAAATTGAACTAAGTGCCTTATTAAAAGCAATTTCGTTCATAGCCTCCTCAACCCTTTCGACCGTGTAAAGCGCTTTTTTCCTTACGTCCTCGTCAATAATTTCGAGCTTACCTGGCGTCGGAAGTTCACCATCCTTATATCTTTTAATCATTCCAAGGATTCTACTCACCAGATTTCCTAAGCCGTTTGCAAGTTCACCGTTTATGCGTCCGATTAGTGCTGTTCTAGAGAAATCCCCATCTTGCCCAAACGGCATCTCTCTCAGAAGAAAATATCTGAAAATATCCTCGCCAAATTCATCAACAACCTTATAAGGATCTACAACATTTCCAAGCGACTTAGACATTTTTTCTCCCTCAACCGTCCACCAACCATGTGCAAAGACCTGGATAGGAAGCGGCAGACCCGCGGACATCAGGAATGCAGGCCAGTAAACCGCATGAAAACGAAGTATGTCTTTTCCCACCAAATGGATATCGGCCGGCCAAATTGCATTAAACTCCTCTTCGTCGTCTGGAAACCCAACCGCCGTTAGATAGTTTGTCAGTGCATCGAACCAAACGTAAATCACGTGTTTCGGATTCCCTGGCACAGGAATGCCCCAGGAAAAAGTAGTCCGGCTTACGCTAAGATCCCTCAGACCACCTTCTACGAATCGTATGACTTCATTTCTCCTGTTATCAGGTTTTATAAATTCTGGATGTTTGTGATAATACGCCAGCAATGGCTCCTGATAATTAGAAAGCCTGAAAAAATAGCTTTCCTCTTTCACCTTCTCTATTGGTGGCCTAGTAGCTTCAGGCAGACTCAAATACTCCTCGAGTTGAGTCTCGGTGATGAATGCCTCGTTTCTAATGTCGTACCAGCCCTCATACTCACCCAAATATATATCGCCTTTCTTCTCGATTTTTCTAAATATTTCCTCCACCGCCTTTATGTGTCTCTGCTCGGTAGTTCTAATGAAATCATCGTTTGTTATACCCAGTTTCCCCCAAAGGTTTTTAAATCTCAAGACCACTTTATCAGCAAGTTCTATCGGTTTTTCTCCCGAAGCCTCGGCTGTTCTTTCTATTTTTTGTCCGTGCTCATCCGTACCTGTTAAGAAAAAAACCTCATCTCCTAACAGCCTTCGGTATCTTGCAATAACATCCGCTGCTATGGTTGTATAGGCATGCCCTATATGTGGGACGTCATTTACATAGTAAATAGGGGTGGTGACATAAAATTGTTTTGGCATTTAACTGTTTTCCTTACAAATAATTTTACACAGTTTTATAAATATGCTTATTAATCTACGGTTAAACTTTTTTCAAATATTAAATGTAATGAAAACGTGTAACTCGATAATGCTTCTCAGCCAGTAGGAACGCCATCCCTTCATCACGGTCAGGACAGGCTTGGCCTGAGTGCATCGCGGCTGGAAGCCGCTCCTACCTGATTTGCTTAACGATCTATATTAAATAAGACATTGATAAGTGTATATAAAAAAATATCCTACTCAGCTATCTTTAAAACCAAGTTTTCTAAGGCGATCTGTTTATTTGCATTCAATCTGAATATCGATTCTGTAACCTGTTCAACGTAGTTCAGTTTATCCAAAATATTATCCACACTTGATTTTGCCGCATAATCTTTAGATATTTCTATCAAATCCCTGTTTGTAAGCATCTCGTCTTCAAGACCAATCTTAATATGAACCAGATCACGCAGCCATAGCATTATAATTTCTAAATACATTCTTAAATTATCAAAATCATCATTGGATGAACCCCTTGGCATTGATTCTACAATTCCTAAAATTGATGAGGCAAAGTTTGAATTAACATTAGATAATTTTGTTATGAGTTCCTTTCTCCTATCGAGAATGCTACTGTCTAGGGTCAATGCCTTCCCCAAGTTGCCCTCGGAAAGCCTTGCTATGACTATCGCGTCATCTTGTGAAAGTTCAGTCCTTTTAGTAATTTCCTCCATAATAGTCTCTTCAGGCATAACATCAAATCTGACCATTTGGCATCTCGATCGGACAGTGGGTAAAAGCGACTGAGATTGTGACGTGACGAGAATGATAATTGAATCTATGGGTGGTTCTTCAAGTGTTTTTAGAAAAGCGTTTTGAGCACTTGTATTCATCCTATGTGCTTCATCTACAATTGCGACCTTATACCTTCCTTCAAATGGTTTGAAATAAAGTCTTTCTTCCACCTCCTCTCGAATTTGTTCGACTTTAATATCCTGAATACCCTTATATTCAATTAGAAACACATCCGGATGTATGCCTTTAGCAATCTTCTTACACGAGTTACAGTCACAGCCTGGACCTTCATTCTTTGATTCTTTCTCTAAACAATTAACAAGCTTTGCAAACTCAAGGGCTACACGCTTCTTTCCAACTCCATCCGGTCCATAAAAGAGATAAGCGTGTGAAACCCTGTTTTGATCATGAGCTCTCTTTAAAGATTCTATTTGTAAATTGTGGCCTATAATATTATAGAATTGCATATCTATTAATGGATTCTTGAATTCCTGGTAAGCCCCTGTCGAAAGATCGAAGAGAAGCCGCTCCTACCAGACGGCGTAATTATTCGAGACAATTATGCCACATTTAATGCTCCAAGAACCATGCTCCTTATCTCGTCCTGTAACACGCTGATATCCTTAGCTGCATTCAAGATCTTTACCCTAGTCGGATCATTTTTCGCTATCAACATGTATCCTTGTCTAACACGTTCATGAAAATCGATCGGTTCTTCATCTAACTTTGTTTTTTCGTCTCTTTGTTGTAATCTCGACAGACCTTTTCTTACGGGAATGTTCAGTAGGAAAGTAAGCCCTGGATCGACATCTAGTGCCGAAGCTTTGGCAAGTTTCTTTACGAGGCTTAAATCAAGTCTCCTGGCATAACCTTGGTAAACTATAGTTGAATCATAGAACCTGTCGCAAATTACAATTTCGCCTTGTTTGAGCTTTGGTAATATAAAGTCTTTAACATGCTGAGCCCGGTCAGCACAGAAAAGGCACAGTTCAGCCATTGGATCCAATTCCATTATTCTCTCTTCTAGCAACATTCTTCTGATTAGCTTTCCCATAGCCCCCCACCCTGGTTCTCTTGTAAGTGTTACTGTCTGGCCTTTAAGTTCGAGAAATTCCTTAAGAAGTTTAGCCTGTGTGCTTTTTCCACTACCCTCGATGCCCTCAAAAGTTATAAACATGTTAATTCCCTTAAAACGATTGAAATCTAATTTTAGGTTCTTTGGCTTTCGCAAAAGTGTGATTAAATTTTATAAGCAGTCTTTTGACTCCAGGAATCGTACCATAAGATTATTAATATTGTAAAATAAATTTACAATTGCACTTAATCAACCGCGTCCATCAATTCATTGAGCTCTTTTATGGTTAAATCTCTCCATTTTCCCCTAGGAAGTTTCCCCAACTTTATAGGACCAATTGAAATTCTTTTCAATTTCAAAACCCGATGGCCGAATTCAGAAAAAAACCTCTTGACCAACCGATTCCTACCTTCATGAAACGCTATTTTTATGTCTGTTTGAATATCATAATACTTCAGGATTCTTATGTGATCCGGTTTTGCACGTCCATCCTCGAGATCAATGCCCTCTTTCATCCTCTGAAAGGTACTTTTTCTGACCTTATCTTTAACAACTGCTAAATAAATCTTGGTTAATTCGAAGCTCGGATGAAGTATCCTGTTCGCAAGTTCTCCATCGTTAGTGAGGACCAAAAGCCCTTCAGTGTCATAATCAAGCCTTCCGACCGGGTATACTCTTTCTGGTATATCTGTTATCAGCTCTTCAATTGTTTTTTTGTCATCTTGTCCCTTTCCAAGGGCTGTAAGATATAAACCAGGCTTATTAAGTAAAACATACCTTTTGCTTTCAATCCCCAATATTTTTCTTCCAACCTTTACCGTATCCTTTCCAGTGTCTACTTTGAAACCAAGCTCATCAACTTTAACACCATTTACACGAACCTTTCCTTTGCTTATGAGTTCTTCAGCTTTTCGCCTAGATGCGATCCCACACATCGATAGGTATCTGTTAAGCCTTACTATCAAATTCGCTCTCTCACTTTTCCGAATGCGTGATTATAGAATAATACCACCTCCAGTGAGATTTTATCCCATCGACGATTAATAAAATAGAACGCCAATTTGGGGTAGGAGCGGCTTCTAGCCGCGATGGAATCGGGACTGGAAAGTCCCGACTATCATGCATGATTGGTAAATCAATTGGTATAATATACATGTCATGCTCGAATGCATTTATCGGGCATCCACATATGGAAACCTAAAGGTTTCCTCTACATCTTTTTCTCATATACAAGGCAGCGGAGAACCTAAGTTCTACAAAATCTCAGTTTATTCCAAAAATTCAATAGGACCATGGATTGCAACCTACACTTGTAAAGAAAGGAATGGGTGCTTTTTGCGGAAAATTTACTTTAGGAGTTGATGTTTGACTCTGATATCAGCAAGTTGCTTTGAAAATGCTCTAACGCAGCAGCCGCTAATAGGTTAATTTAGTATATTTTAAAATTTAGAGCACTTTGTATTCGACTAATTTATATTGGGCAACTGGGGATTTTTCCTTATCCTTGCAGCTTGTATAGTTCATCAAAGCAGATCTATCTTTTTTGATATGGACGAGGTAGGTTTTACCTTCGTTTTGTGAAAGAAACCCAACGAATGAACTTTCCTTATCCGGAGTTCTTACTTCTTTCAACCTAAAAGCTGAGATACTATTAATTCCAGTATTTGTCCTCAAAAAGTAATCTGCAGCTTGAACGTCTTTAACGTAACAAGAACGACCCCTGTAATTTCCCAGATAAATGTTTTGTTTCCTTGAGTCATCAATTAATTTTGTGACATTATTATCCCTCACACGTCCGTAATAAATCCCGTGGGGCAGGCAAAGAAAATTTGCTGCAAATCTATGTCCACCCAAATGAGTACACTGCCAAGTCAGATACCCATTCTCTTGTTTAACTGTTTCTAAATAAACCGGCACACCATGTTTTCCACAACATTTGTCATATGCACCGTTCGTACATACTAAAAATAGAGGCTCTTCTCTTAAATATGAATCGTTTGACAAAACCTTATTGATATCTAATCCAAGAATATCTTCATAACTAGATAAAGCAAATTCATAGAGTTTTGGTTCTAACTCATCACAAACACCAACGTAAAACTTTAGTTTTTTTTCCGCATTATCGAGCCGCTTTATTAGCTGTAGTCGAGAGTTAGGAATAGAATCTAGACATCCATTGATTCTTTTTTTAACATTTTCTGGAATCTCGCTAGTAACAAATGCCTTATCAGACCAGGCTCCTCGATATTCCAGTAAAAACCAGATATCAACTCTAGGAACAGTACCAAAGATTTTTTCATCCGATTCCATCGAAAGCGCAGAACAGGAAAAAATTTGTTTATCTTTTTCTCTCAATTAATTTCACCTTATTTACAATTTTAAATCCTTTCTATTATTGTCGCAGTTGCCATGCCATGTCCTATGCACATTACTTGAAGTCCAATTTGACCGTCTGTTCGCTCAAGTTCATGAATAAGCTTTGTCATTAAAACCGCACCGGTAGCCCCTAAAGGATGTCCATGTGCAATAGCGCCACCATTGGGATTCACCCTACTCATATCTGGTTCAAATTCCTTTGCCCAGGCAAGGACCACGCTAGCAAAAGCTTCATTTATTTCAACTACATCAATATCAGGAAGACTGAGTCCTGCTCGGTCAAGCGCCATTTTAGTTGCGGGAATAACTTCTAGAAGTTGAAGGGTGGGATCACCTCCTACAACTACTCTAGACAAAAATTTCGCTTTGGGATTATGACCATCCGATAATGCCGTTTCCCGGTCAGCAATCAATACAACTGAAGCTCCGTCTGAAATCTGACTTGAATTTGCAGCCGTTATGATACCATCGGGACGGAAAACCGGGGCAAGAGTAAGCATCTTTTCAAGATTTGGATTGAACCTTATTCCTTCGTCATAATCGAACTGAAACAAGTTGCCCTCGGAATCCACGCCCTGTAGTGTCATGATTTGATCTTTAAAATATCCAGATTTTGTAGCTTTGCCTGCCCTCAAATGACTTTGATAGCTGTATTTATCGAGTTCCTGTCGACTTAGATTGTAACGCTCAGCAACACGTTCTGCAGACTCCCCTTGGTGTATCAATTCATGTTTTTCCCCAATTTCGTGGTTTAAATTATCATATCCACCGTCTACATCTGAAAACATTGGAACTCGGGTCATGGACTCCACTCCACCTGCTATCACATACCGACCGTCCCCTGCCGCTATCATTTGCGCTGCAAAATGGATGGCCTGCTGGCTCGATCCGCACATTCGGTTAAGGGTTGTTGCAGGGACTACGTTGGGAAGATCTGAAAGTAATAATGCGAGCCTGCCGCTATTTGCCCCCTGTTCATTAACCTGAGTGACACAGCCGGTTATCACATCATCGATTCTTCTTCCATCAAACCCGTTTCGCTTAATTAATTCATTAATTACCTTCGCATAGAGATTATCAGGCCGTGTATTGTTGAGTGCCCCATTGTTTCGACCAATCGGAGTCCTCATCGCATCTATGATTACAGGTTCGCCCATTTCCAATTAATCCCCTGTTAATTCTCTAATCATTACAAGGCGTTGAATCTCGTTTGTACCTTCATAAATCTGTAGTACCTTTGCATCTCGCATGAGCTTCTCTAAAGGGTATTCCTCACTGTATCCGTATCCACCATGAATTTGTACGGCTTCTATTGCCGCCCACATCGCAGTATCTGAAGCAAATGTTTTTGCATAAGAGGCTTCTAAAGTATTACGTTCACCGACTGTTGATTTCCAAGCGGCGTTGTAAGTAAGTAGCCTTGCTGCTTGTGTACGCATACCCATGTCTGCGATCTTGAATCCAATCCCCTGGTATTTAATTATAGGCTTACCAAATGCCTCTCGCTCCTTGGAATAGCTAATGCACTCATCGAGTGCTCTCTGTGAAAGTCCGACACCAAGTGCTGCTACAACAGGACGGCTATGATCAAATACGTGCATAGCTAGTTTAAACCCATCACCTTCTTTGCCCAAAAGCGCCTCGGCGGGAAGTTCTACTTGATTAAAGACGACTTCACAGCAATCCGTAGCCCGTTGTCCCATTTTAGGTAGTTTCTTTGATACTTCTACACCAGGTAAATTACGATCTACTAAAAATGCACTTATACCGTGATGACCAGCTTCAGGGTCTGTCTTTGCGAAAACAACAAAAAAAGAAGCCTCATGGGCGTTCGATATCCATGTCTTACGACCGTCAAGCAGATAACCCTTTCCTCGTCTGAGCGCACGGGTAGCTATAGATGCCATATCAGAACCTGTATTAGGTTCAGTTACACAATATGAACCCAATTCTTCGGTGAGTAAATTTAAGTACTTTTTCTTCTGGTTTTCATTTCCCACCAACATTATTGGTTCAGCTGTTAAGCTGTTTGTAGCAATTACCGCAACAGCTATACCTGTGCAACCCCAAGCAATCTCTTCGATAACCAATATCATATCTATCGGAGATAGTCCTACCCCACCATATTCATGGGGTATGATGAGATTAACCAATCCAAGTTCACGTGCCTTTGCCAATATGGGGTGAGGGAATTCGGCTTTTTTATCATACTTATCTGCAAAAGGAGCAATTTCGTTTTTACTGAATTCCCTTGCTAAATTCTTAATCATTTCTTGCTCATCGGTTAGATTAAAATCCAATTCCTTAATACCTCTTTATAAATTATTTTCAAAAGTAATAATTGATATTTTACAATATGTAAAATGAGAATGATAAATGAAGAACATAGTTCAATTATTATATTAACTCGAAATTTAAAAGTTCTTTAAAACTTAATTTATGTAAAATGATGTATAAATAGTAATCAAATCAATGAAATGAATAAAGAAGCTAGGCTATCGGGAAAATGAAAAAAGTAGTAATTGGCGTCGATGTTGGGGGCACAAATCTAAGAGCTGCCTTGATTAATGAAAGCGGAAAAATTATGAGTCGCAAAAGTAGGCCTTCTGAAGCAAAAAAGGGAATAGATTTTGTGACGGAAAATTTAATAAATCTTATAAATGAGACTAAAAAAGAGAAAAAGATTTATGGTATCGGTATTGGAATTCCAGGGATAATAGATTCTTCTACCGGTGTATTGACTCAGGCTCCAAACATATCGAAAGTTAAGAATTATCCTTTTAAAGAAATACTATTGAATAAACTTGGACCTGATATCCCGGTAATTTTAGAAAATGATGCAAATTGTGCGGCGGTAGGAGAATGGTGGATAGGTGCTGGAAAGGACGTAAATTCCTTGATAATGCTCACACTGGGTACGGGACTTGGTGGGGGTATTATCCTAAGGGGGAAGCTTTGGTCCGGTGTAAATGGTATGGGTGGAGAAATTGGCCATATGACGATAGACCCTGATGGCCCAAAATGTAATTGTGGTAACTATGGATGTCTTGAGAGCTTTGCATCTGCTGAGGCCATAAGAAGAATGGTGAAAGAAGAATTGAATGATAAAAATCTTAAGACAATTCTAAGAGATGAGATTAAGCATTCATCCATACACGACATTCCCGAGATTGTAGGAAAAGCAGCAAAAAAGGGAGACAGATTTTCCATTGGAATTTGGAAAACAGTGGGAATGGGCTTGGGGATTGCAATCGCCAATCTTACTAATGTGTTAAATGTTGAGATGATAATAATTGGTGGAGGGCTATCAAATTCATGGGATCTATTTTTTAAATTTACAACGAAAGAAGCCAAAAAAAGAGGATTAAGAGCACCTATGGAGAATGTTGAGATTAACAAATGTGAACTGGGTGATGATGCCGGTCTATTGGGAGCTGCTTATTTGGCTCTTAACGAAAACAGATAGATATTTGTAGAGAAAATATTAAACTTTATCGTTTCGATTGGCATGCAATTCCCCCCAAATAGGCTTGACCAATCTAATTGTTATGACTTCTTGATTCTTATTTCTAACCTTGAATCTTTCGTCAACTCTCATTCCCCCTATCCACATAATCTCTCCGCTGCTTGTAAAAATTGGAATTCTGTTGCGGAGAAATCTTGGCACCTTTTCATCGATAAAGAATCGTTTAACCTTTTTTACCCCCTTCATTCCAAATGGAATAAACCTATCCCCGTGGTGAAAGTTACGAATTTCAATAGGAAATTCTACAGATTTAAAATCGAAATAACCCGAGCACTTTTCTGAAGTCAATGAATTCACTTTACTAATTTGAACATCAAACTCAGCATGAGGAAACTTATATACACCGGTTGAATTGACAGAGTAAGTATATTTACATTTAACAATTGATTTTTTTGTAATTGTAAAAAGGTCATACCCCTTGGCCACCAGCATTTTATCCGGCAGTGTTATTTCACCAGACGGTTCATCAGATAGCAGTAACTCACATATTGAGGATATATGTTTTAAGGAAATCCCTTTTAAATCACCTCTTATTTCCTCAATAGCTAATCTCAGAACCATGTACTTAATCGCAATTGGTAGTTTCTTGTAATAATTTAGGTCTCCTACAAGCTCTTCACCACCATAATTGGTAAATAATTTTGCCAAACATTTTTTTGCATTTGTCCTTATATAATCTTCTTCAACACTAGCTATATACCCTGTTCTGGCCAGTGTCTCTTTAACACTGGGGTTGTAAGTGAGTAGCTTTGGGATTAGTTCTTGTCTGATTCTGTTTCTAAGAAAAAACTTCATCCTATTTGTTGAATCTTCTACCCAATCAATGCCCTTCGATTTCAAGTAATCCTCAATATCAGATCTCGTAATTTCAATAAGGGGCCTTATTATATTATCTTTCACAGGAGGAATTCCAGAAAGCCCCAATAACCCACTTCCTCGAATGAATCTCATTAAAACTGTTTCAGCCTGGTCATCAAGTGTATGACCTGTAGCGATCTTATCAGCTCGGTATTTACCTAATACTTCTTTAAGAAATTTGTATCTTAGATTTCTAGCCGCATCTTCGGTGGAGAGATTTGAATTCTTCTTAAACTCAAGCACATCGACTTCACGAAGTTCAAACGGGCGATCTAATTTGTTAGCTATTTTTCTGACAAACTCGGCGTCTCTTTTTGCTTCTCGCGGCCTAAGCCCATGGTTAATGTGGGCTACAATTAAATTCAATGCATAATCTTGTAGATCTGTGAGTATGTAGAGTAGGGCAATGGAATCTGCACCCCCTGACACGCCAACCACAACAGACTCGCCAGGGGTGAGCATACTAAATTTATTTATTGTCTTTCTGACTGGGTTTAACATTTCGAGATGGATTATCTGCAAGTCCGCCGGAAATTATGATCCTGAAGGCATCTTCAGCACTTATAGAAAGCTCTTTTACATCCTCTTCGGGAAGCATGATATAATACCCACTAGTTGGATTAGGGGTTGTAGGAACAAATAAACCCACCAGATCTTTTCCCGAAGTATTACGTTGCGCTTCCTGTTTTACTGAACCCGTAATAAAACCCAATGAATAGATGCCCTTCCTCGGGTATTCAAACATTGCAACGCGTTTAACACCCTTAAAACCGGTAGTTAGAAAGATACCCTCAATCACCTGCTTAATGGGAGTGTAGATGGTTCTTGCAAGGGGTATTCTGGCAATTATCGCTTCCCCGACACCCACAAGCTTTCGACCTGTATAATGCCTAGCAATCCGCCCAGCTATAAGAACAATTAGGATTGTTACAACAAGACCAATCGCAAACGTGGAGAGTTGAAAAAGAGATGAATGTAAATCGGAAAGCGGTCTGTCCAGTATTTTTGCAGGAGCTGCACTTATAAGTCCTACTACCCATTTCCCAAGTGTAAAAAGTATAAAAATCGTCAGTCCGAAAGGAACTGTAACTATGAGGCCAGCAAGGAAATTTTGCCTAAAAGAATTTGTAATTCTTTTCATTGAACTTTTTTCGTTAATAGTAACAGTTAGTTAGATTTTTGTAAATCGTCATTGGTAGCGATATTGGTAGCGGTTCCACCAAAATTTGTTAATGATTCCACGGCCTCTCGAAGCGAATTATCTGGATGATAGTATCTCATTGTTGTTACAATTGAGCTATGCCTTAATATTTTACTAACAGTTTGAATGCTATGACCTACCTCAAGCATACGTGTTGCTGCTGTATGCCTTAGGTCATGAAACCTTAAACCACTAATTCCAGCTTCGTCACATGCGAGCTTCAAATAATAATCAACATTAGAATTGGATTTTAAAGCCATATTCTGAAAAACATATCCACTACTACCTGTTTTAAGTTTTTGCTCAAGTAGCATCTTCCTAAGAGCTTTATTCATAGGAACAAATTCTGTTCGTTTATTTTTGCTATTTGTCATTTCTATTCTTATATTGTTAGTTTGAAAATCTACATCTTTCCATGCTCTATTCTTCTTTATGTTTTTGAGATAAGAAATAAAATCAGATACAAACTCATTAAAAGTCGTTATATCAGCTTGGACTACATCCAACTGACCCATTTTTATCTTTCTCTTTAATTCCTGTTCATATAGTCTTGCCTGTGTTTTGGTAACCAAACCTTTCTTACCAAAAGAACGCTTTAACTTCCTTCCGTTAGGTAATGGTATCTCAATATAAATATAAACTGATTTCTTCCCATCTTTCCTTTCTATAATTCTTTCAACTACTGCCATACTTTATTCCTCATCCTCTTTATTTTTGTATCTATCGAAATATCTTTTAATAAACCTTCTTTCTTCATTGACTGATGAATCCAATAACGTATTAATTCACTGATTGTTAAATGATTCTCCCTTGAATAACTCTCAAGGAAATTAAACTCATCATTGTCTAACCATACTTGCAACTTCCTGTCTCTTAACTTCTCTTTCATAGGATTATTATATACTCCTATTCTCCATTTGTCAATAGTATTTTTCTATAGAGCAAAAATATTATCCCACTGAATAGTTAAATCGTCTATAATTGTGGCCTAATTCCATGAAATTATTGACAATTTCAAACATTTTATTGTTAGCAGCCCAACTGATGAAATTAGGTACCAAAACACATATCTTATTATTTTAGCCACGTTTTAGATAAGAATTTCCGGTTTAGTTCATTGCACTCCAATACGTTAAACTGGACACCAAATTGGACTGCAGTTTACTCAAGAAGTCCTTGTTCCTGCATATCTCATTAACAGATTGCAACCTGTTGCAATCTATGGGCGCTATGTACGACATGACACTGGATGGCATAGTAGACAGCTGTCCTGGCGTTATGCCTATTTCTGAACGATTAGATCAATTAATAGCGAAACTGAGACCTCCAGGCGAATTACCTGAGTGGGTTTAAAGAATTTAATTTGCTATGAAAAAATAATTTATGATTTTCTCATTGTCTATGACTGTCACATTTTATCACATCTTGTCTTTATTACTGTACAAAATGGTATGAGCTAACATAGTCGTATTAAAGTGGGAAAACTGAGGTGAAGAAATTGTTTAACAATCCAAGAAACGAAAGGGAGGTGCTATTATAGGATATTTATCAGACTACGAAGAAGATGAAATGCTCGAGTTTGAACGAAAAACTGGAAAGAAACTCATAACCTTAAAAGAGGCTTCAGAGATTTACAGTATTTCAATTAATACCCTCTACAAATGGTCTTCTCAGGGAAAACTCGGGAAATATAAAATTGGCAAGCGGGTTTATATATCACCAACTGAGTTTCAAGAATGGCTTGAGAATTTTCACCTAGACCCGATTTGGGATTAACACCTTTAGTTTGACGCTTACAAGCTGTAATTAAGCCATCTAACAAAAAGCTAACTCGCCGCAGGTGAGCGGAGCTGTACCGCGGTTGGCTGCAGCGCGAGTTAGGCAGCCGCTTGCCATTCTCTGTGGTCACGATTCTTCAGCAATGTTTACAGGATGACGGAAAACAAGGGCAGCAGTGTTGGCATATTCTGTAGATTTCCGGTCAATGACATCCGCAGACCATCGTTCTATCGAGGAAAGGTCACGAGTCATTGCAATCTCCGATTTTTCGTACATATCCTTTTTTTCCGAAAATGGCTTGTTTGAGAGTTTCACATTCTTTTTGCTAGACAGGAGGGTAAGATTGCCGAGACGAGAGATATAGCCGGACGCCTCATCTCGTGTGGCGAAACCAGCTTCCTTTAGCGCTTTCAACCTGGGATTCTGCGGCAAGACGTGTTCGATGTGCACTCTGTCCTCTCCCCTAATGGACGTTTCGCCCGTCCCTTTGTGATCGTTGACCATGCGAAGAATTGTGCGCCAAGCTGGAACCCTAGGCCGGATTTCCATGGTCGCCACCTTTTCCTTGAACTCCTCATCGTTTGGAACTTCCGAAAGTTGAGAAGCATCGAAGGTTTCGGAAAGCGAATGATTTTTCTCCCTAATTCGAGTGCAAAAGCGTGCGTAGACCCTTTCGAGATTGTTTGTGTTTTTTTCAGCGACAATTGAATATCGGACAGTGATGGATTCGCAGATTGTTGCAACCCTAGGCATCCAATCAGGCCTGTGGATGCTACATGCCAATAAGACTGGCCGACAACTTCGAGCACGATAGGTATTAAGGCGTTCCATAATCTCTGCAACTTCTTCGCCCCACTCCGAGCTCCCCAACGCTGGACGTGCTATGTGAGCGTATTTTTCCGCATCTTCAGAGAGACTGAGGGCTAACAATGTAGCGTCGTCCGTCGAAAGCTGATCGATGTGCCCCTGATATGTCTTGTACAATCCCCGCGACCGAGTGAATGCCTTAGATGCCATCCACCAGTAACGCAAGTAGTCTACGACGTCTTCATCGCCCAGTGAGGTTAGCATAGTATTCCAGGCTTCAAAGGCCTCTTCAATCGTTTCCCCGCACTGCGAAAACAGTTTGTTCTTTATCAAGTCCGCAGCGCTGAGCGAGAGGCCTCTGTCGTTGAGAGTCTCAAAAAGGCGAAAAGCGTCTTGTTCAGTAGGGGTTACAATGTGGACTAGCTCTACGTCGAGAAGCAAACGCCGGAGCATTGCCTCATAAGGCAGCCCGTCTTCTTTTTCATGATAGCCATCAATCTCGTCGAAGATGCAGCCTAAGGCGGCCGCTATCTTGCTCTGATGATACTGTTTTCCCTCGTAGCTTTGTGGAGATTGAATTAGAGCTGCAAAATCCTTCATGTCTTGCTGCTGAAGCGTGAGCTTGGGGTCCCTTCGCGCATCCATTACGCCCTTCCTGCTAAGAATGTAGCTCTTATATTCACTAATATCCGGGGCATCTGGTAGGCGGTGGATTAACGCGGCGATAATTAGGGAAATCGTGGCGAGGCGCTGCTGGCCGTGGAGAACGACCTCGGTTTTACTTTGATTCGCACCCTCCTTTCCCGCAACTACTATTGAGCCCAAGAAATACGGAAGGTCGGCCTCGTTAGACTCAGAGAATAGGTCGGAGGTCAACTGGACAACCTCGTCTTTCCCCCATGAGAAGACACGTTGGAACTGAGGCACCTCGAACAACCGTTGCTTAGGTGCTAATAGCTCCTCAACCGTCAGTGAAACCACATCATACTTTGACTTGGCCATGTTCTTAACCTCTAATGTACACCGATGGTGGCGTTATTTAGAGTGAATTATAACTAGGGAATGGATTATGTAAATGTCGTGTCTCTTAAGTTTGCTGCTTAAAACAAAATATATATCAAATCCACTTCTCCGGGAAGACCAGATAATCCAATATCAGTGATCCGATGACCCACTCCACCCCCTCTGACCATTTGGAAGCGTGATGATATGAATCAGTTACTAAATAAAAAAGCTCAGAATCTATAATATAAGTAATATATTTATTAAGTTGTGTTAATCAGATTTGTCCTAATTACAATGTTCTTTTATAGCATCAAGAGCATCAGCATCTCCCAATTCTCCAGCTTTTGATAAATCCAAGCATCCGCTGTTCTTTTGACCTGATTTTAATTTTGAAATTCCTC
>JALLOG010000279.1 GCA_027717645.1 Desulfobacterota bacterium AH_259_B03_O07 | reverse complement strand
ATAACCACTTATTTATCTTATTCCATAAAGAAGGCTGTTTAACTATATCTTCTCTCTTTGCTCTAATTTCTTATTATAGACCCCAGACTCAACGACTTTAGTTAATCTCATATCCAAGAAGAATGCTAATTCAACCCATTTCCAGCCAATTTCAAACTCTAGGTTAATAGAGTAGGGAGACAATAAGATAGATATTTAAATGAACTTGATAAGTGGATTGATTACTACAATATTAACTACCTTCATTCAGCACTTGGATACCGCAGACCGGCTTAGGTCGGAGAGGATTATTACAGAAACCATACTCCACATTTAAACGCTGCTTAAATAAAAGGGCAGTGGTAAGGGGTCCTGCCTCCCAGCCCCCGTATCGGGGATAGGCTTTATTCCACTTCGGGTACCTGAGGGGTATCTACTTTAGGAAGTTCTGGTGTATCCACTTTTGGTATCTCTGGAATATCTACTTCAGGAACTTCAGGAATATCTACTTTGGGCACTTCAGGTGTTTCAACTTTTGGTACCTGAGGGGTATCTACTTTAGGAAGTTCTGGTGTATCCACTTTTGGTATCTCTGGAGTATCTACTTCGGGTGTCTCTGGCATTTCTGCTTCAGGTACTTCTGGGGTATCTACAGCCCATGTGGGTATTGATAACACGAAAAGAAATATCACAGCAGTAATTAGTTTAATGCTCATGTTATTGTCTCCTTATTTATACCTAGAATAATTAACCCATTTTATATATAAACCTTCTCTTTCTACATTCTCCCCTAAAGAAAAGCTCTTATCAACAAAAACATCCCCTCTGACCACTGATTTCAATGAGAAAAATCCATTATTAGATTTATAAATCTTGCCCTATTAACTATTAAAAAACCTCCCGAGTTTAAATAGGGTTAAACCTATATATAAAACCCCAATGACCCATGCACCCCCTTTTGGGTGTTGATAGCTTCTTCTTATTTCCAAGGAAATGGTTGTAAATAGGAGTAGTAAATATATAATACGTAAAATACATTTATTTTGACTGATCATACGGATTATTTCCGTATAGTTATTGGTTAGGCGCTAGGATCAACAAATCAATGTCACAAACAATCAGTGGAGTCGGTGGCATTAAGGGCAATCTTGCTCCGGATGCATTCCACCGTTGGGCGACTCATTACTACAAATGCAAGAAGGATTTTCGATGTCCGCACTCGTTTTCGCTTGTTCCATATTTTCTACTCTGCCGTGCGATTGAGCTCGAATTAAAGTCGCGATATCTCCATGGCAAGAATCAAGCCGAGGTAAAGGATTTGCTCGTACACGATATTTTGAAAGCGTATGATTCGCTTGAAGCTGCAGACAAGATTCTAACTACCCAAGAGCGGGACGTTCTCAAAAAAGCAAGTAAGATCTATTTGTCAACGGATTTCACATATTTCAACCCGCAAGACGCACTGACTGGATTCTCGCGATTTCCTGATTTAGAGGATTTGGATAATGTTGCAAAGAAAATCATCGGGCCTGACGCCTAACATTCCACTGGAGGAGGACGTCCGCAAGTGTCCACCCCTCAACTAGGTCGTAATCTTTAATAATGAATTTGCCATAGCTTGAAACGTAAAAAATACAGCTCCGGACTAAATATAGACCAGGCATATTTCATAAAATGGCCTGAGTTTTAGTGTGGGTCAATCGGCTACTCTAGACCCCATCACCCCATGAACGCCCTTCTGTGTATTGATAGCTTCTTCTTATTTCCGAGGAAATGGAGGAGAAGAGGAGAAGGTTTTGTTGACCAGAGCTTATTTCTGCTAGATAATAGGAAAATAAAAGGTTTATAAATAAATATTAATGATATAATCTGTATAATGCATTTTTTTACTGATTATGCGGAAGATTTCCGTATAATTGGTAGTTATGCATAAATGAGGAACAAGGGAATGAATGAACACGAGAAAATAAACTACCG
>JALLOG010000278.1 GCA_027717645.1 Desulfobacterota bacterium AH_259_B03_O07 | reverse complement strand
CAATGCCATCACCATCGGTATCAATTGATTCAGCAGGATCTAATGGGAATGCATCTGCCATGTCACCAATGCCATCACCATCGGTATCAATTGATTCAGCAGGATCTAATGGGAATGCATCTGCCATGTCACCAATGCCATCACCATCGGTATCAATTGATTCAGCAGGATCTAATGGGAATGCATCTGCCATGTCACCAATGCCATCACCATCGGTATCAATTGATTCAGCAGGATCTAATGGGAATGCATCCATTGTATCCGGTACTCCATCACCGTCATCATCAGTGTCACAAGCATCGCCTTCACCATCACCATCTGTGTTGTCCTGGTTTGTATTGTCAGAATCAGGACAATTATCGCATAAGTCTCCTACACCGTCTTGATCAAGATCAGCTTGATCAACGTTCGAATCTAAAGGACAATTATCACATTCATCCCCTATCTCATCCGAATCAGAGTCCATATTGGTGCTTAGAGTCGTAGAACATAGATCACAAACGTCTCCAAAATCATCTGCATCTTCGTTGGACTGATCGGAGTTTGCTGCAGATGTACAATTATCACATGCATCTCCAACTCTGTCGTCGTCACTATCCTCTTGTTCTGTGTTTGAAATTTCAGGACAGTTATCGCACACATCTCCTATTTCATCTTCATCCCCATCCGCTTGATCCTTGTTATCATCTAGCGGACAGTTATCACAAGCATCTCCTAATGAGTCTTGGTCTGAATTAGCCTGGTCCTCATTAGCGTCGAGCGTACAATTGTCACAAGCATCCCCCAGGCTGTCTTCATCACTATTCTCCTGATTCAGATTAGGTGTCTCTGCACAGTTATCACAAGCGTCTCCAACCCCATCTTCATCAGTATCGGTCTGGTCAGAATTGGAAAAGCCCAGACAACTATCACAAGCATCTCCAACCCCATCTTGATCACCATCAGATTGATCTGCATTGGATGTATCAATACAGTTGTCACATGCATTACCCATAAAATCCCCATCATCGTCTTCTTGAAGATCATTAAAGGTCATAGGACAGTTGTCGCATACATACCCAACACCGTCTATATCATCATCTAACTGGTCTGTATTTGCTACATCCGCACAGTTATCGCACAGATCTCCTACATCATCCACATCACTGTCTAGCTGGTCGGGGTTGTTAATTGCGGGGCAGTTATCATTTATTTGTAGTATCCCATCTCCGTCAGCATCGCATTCACCTAGAAAATCATCTGTAAAGCGGATGAAAATCCATGCGAAAAACCTGGGAACCCTAATAGTACGAGCATCATCGGGGTTTTTACGTGGTATATGACAAATCGTTACTATATTAAGCCTGCGTGATCTAGCCTCTGCATTGTGGGTTGTGTGCGAGATAAAGAATACTCCAAATACTATAGGAAAAGACAAAATAACCGCAATCATTACCTTATTTAATTTATCCATAATTATCCTCCATAACATCCCCTCATTATCCTATTGGTGAAGATAATTTGGTTCGTTGTAATTTGAAAAAAGGGATTTAAGGCCATTAAGTTTGGTACGAATAGTCGCATACCCTACTCCCGACTTATGTACAGCCTAAAACAATAAGAACTATGAAAACAACAAAGCCAATAACTGATTGGGAAGGAAGAATTAAGAAAGGAACAGTTCTAGCTTCGGCAACCAAGCTATCTTAAGCCAAACTAATTGTTTAAGACCTATGGCTTTGCGCCCCATTCTCACGAATGGTTTGCCCTTATCGTTTAAAACTATTATTTATAACTTCACACCTTAATTTTATAGCACAATTAGGAACAGTTGTCAAGTACTTGTACTCGTTCAGTACGTTAGTGACACATTACCTCCTTTTGTTTTTGTATTTTCTAACCAATTCCGATAATACTCATTTGGGGTTAGATAATCAATCCCTTGATGTGGTCTTATGTAATTATAGGTATGTTCCCACCTGGACGGTTGCTTGTTGT
>JALLOG010000277.1 GCA_027717645.1 Desulfobacterota bacterium AH_259_B03_O07 | reverse complement strand
ATCCCTCAAAGTTTCTCCTTGCGCTCTTTAGAATCTTTTGGTTTACATGGGCAATACCCTTAGCTGTCTCAACTCGAAAGCCCTTTAAAAATCGGCTGATTGTACTCTGGGTAGGATAATCATCAAGTCCAGCTATCTTTTGGAATACCTTATCAAGCCTAAGCATCAGGGTGTCACTCTGTCCCTTGAGCTCAAGGGTTATAGCGTAGAGTAAAGATAAAAGCATCCCTCCTATTTGAAACTTTCTTTCTCTCTTTTCCATTTGTAGAGCATTTTCGAGCTCTTCTTTAACCTTTAGATGTCTTAGGAATTTTCTTATAAGACTCATCCCACCAAACTTAGTCAGATTTTTACCCGTAAATTCAACTCTAATATCTTTATTAGGTAGTACTTTATTTGGAGAATAATAAGCAAATTGAGCCTTCACTTTTTAGGTGATCTCCTTTTGGTGTGAATTTACAGTGCTTTATACACGTAAGTACCTATAAATTCAAGGAATAAGCGAAGATACTCCAATCATTGCTCTCTACTTAACGCATAAATTGGGTTCATTTATCTTATTACTCTTAAGTGTATCAAACTTTGTATATGGTGCTGAAGAATCACATATTGAATTAAAAAAGATAGGCTATCATAAAGCTCGACAAACGGGATTTAAAGACGGTTTAACTGGTCGGTCAACTGCGAGGCTTTATTCGGTGGCGGTAATTACACAAGGGAAATTACCTACAAAAGATCAAATAATCCAACATGTAAATAAGGGTCATTATTTTTTCAAGAATGGTTACTTGACAAAGATTAAGTTCTTTAAAGGCAAAGAAAATACTCCCGATGTAGCTTTAGTAGGTTACGACTATGATACCAAATACGATAAATACGAAATTACCGATTATTCACAATATCCTACAGGCAAACGGGAATTATGGTTAAGTGAACAATATTACGGTGATGGGGGCGGTGTATATGATTTAGAACCAAAGAATAAGTAATCACATTTTATGCATTGAACTTTATGTTCTCACTCTATCACGCATCGTAAACGCTTTCAAACGAGAATCCAGTCTAAAGGCAGTCATTACCTTGTATGACCTTTACCCTTATAATACCCTTATAATAGATCCACTTTTTGAATTTTATATATAGACTTATTCAGCCTAAGGGGAAGCGAGCTTTTAAGAGTGGCAACGAAGCATTCAGTCTTCATGATTCCAACTTAAACCGGCCTTGACAAAAGGGGAGCGGTACAACTCTTCCCCCATACTGTACTTTGCGCACTATATCCGATGGACGATACTCAATTTCCTCCAACCTCTCAGGAAACCCCCTCTCACTTACCTGATAACACTTAGCTGGCACTTTCATGTCAAGAGACTCGTGGGGACGTTCTATGTTATAGGTTACTCTACACTTGTCAAACAACCTTTGACATCATCTATGGATTTGCCTCTGCAGCCCATTATTACTTTTCTGAGCTCATAGTGTGATGAAACCTCTCACCCTTGCCCAATGTCTGAAGATGACGAGGACTACTATGAACTACTTGTATTCCCAAACGAATAAACCAGACCGTAAAAGAGGTGTATTCGTGCATCTCATCTCCACCCCATGGGTTGCCATTGTCCATGAGTATGGAATAAGGCATACCATATCTTAGAGAAACATCCCTCAAGTATCGCTCGGCAATCTCTTTACGCTCATTTTCACAAGCACCTATGCATAGCGCACAGCGAGAATGATCATCAAGGATAGTCAGTGGATGACAGCGTCCACGTGCTGTAGGGAAATGCCCCTTGAAATCCATCTGCCACATATCATTCAGCTTCTTCGCCTCAAATCTCTGCCATGCCTTATGCTTCAGAGATTCTTCAGCAGATGCTCTGCCTACATTCGGCTACAAAAGTCAAGATATATTCCCTTTTGTACGTGTACTGTAAAAGTTCAGATACATATGAGACAGTGTTAAAAAGAAAAGAGGGGTAAACTA
>JALLOG010000276.1 GCA_027717645.1 Desulfobacterota bacterium AH_259_B03_O07 | reverse complement strand
TGTAGTCTTCTCAGGTGTCTACCTCATAAACAGAGAGAAGTTTAAGAAGGGGTGAGGCTCACACATCATGGGTCTAACTTTAATCGAAGTTGACAAAAGGGGAGCAGTACACCAAGAATACGATTAAAATTACAATGTTCTCGCTATTTAAAAAGATTAAACTTCCTATAATTATGGTTACAGGAAGTTTCAATTTAAGTGATCTATGGGGTAGGGTTGTTGCTTTTCTAAATTAATGTCTTTATCCACAGTTTTAGACTCAACAAGAAATTGAATCGTTTATCTTTTTGGTGGTAGTTTTTAAATTTTATTCTATTAACCCTTTTTATGAATCTTAAATCAAGCAGTATGATGTTCCAAATAAAATTACAAATTATGAGAGACTGCGAATACACCCCTTGATTATGGTAATACTGTTTCAGCATTTACATCCACTACTGAAGAGAAGTGGCGGCTAATCAATACCTTAACAAGCTCCATAGTGCGCCCCTCTGCACCAATCACACCCTCGTGGAAATGTACAGGATAGGTAAGACAGGCGAGTGCTCCTAACCTGAAATCGCGTACGGCTTCTTCCCATGTATAACCTTCAATCCCCTCATTTATGAGTGTATCATACCAACGGCGTAGCACTCCAAATTGATGACCCTTTCGTTCAGAGGGTAGCTCGCTGCCTCCCATAAGCCTGGCTACGTCAAATGCGCCCATACTCCGAATAGCAAGCTGCCAGTCCAGAATCAACACCTCTTCTCCTGAATCTGGTTTTCCAAATAATAGATTGTCTTCTCTGAGATCACTATGAACTATGGTTTTTGGTCGTTTTGAGATTTCGTTTTCTAGCCAGGATATTGAATCACCTAGTCTCTCTCCCACTTTAAGGCCTTGTGAATCTGCATATTTCCCAAAATGCTTAACAAAAGAATCCCATTTCTCCTCGTAGTCAATGCTTATTGAGTTTGTAGTAGGCATCCATCTGAGTGCTTCCAATGTAGAATTATTCCAGTATCTAGACTGTAGCCTTGCTAAGGCCTCAACAGTAGACAAGACCTGTTTCTCATGCATACCGATTACCTGATCGCCTGGTGTAAAAGCGCTTAGATCCTCCATTAACATCGAGTATGCTGGGGGTTCATCAACTGTAAAATAAATATCCGGCAGGCGAATTGGCACATTTCTCGCCACAACCTTATAGAATCGTATCTCGCGCTGAAACGCATTCAATTTGTCACCAAATTCTCGAAAAGATTCCGATTCTGGCTCAATCTTAACTACCAGAGAATTCGGTGCGTCTCCTTCTGCTATGTCATACTCTACCCTTACTCGAACAACACTGCTCAAGAACCCTTTTCCAGCCCCGAGGATTTCCTTCTTAATATCCTTAACGGATGCTTTATTCAGAACGCCGCCTGCCCTGAGGGCATAAGTTATCCACTCAGCGGTAATTTCTTCAGGATGAAGGGGATGATGAATTTTCACGTTACAAAGTATATAAGGTCATTTCTTAAAAACAAAGGAAAAAAATAGGGAGAGAGACTGTTTTTATTCCCCCAAAAAATCTATAATAAGAAATCTATTCATAGTGAGCGGAAATTGGGTTAGGGATTTCATCCCATTTTATGCATACACCTCTTCTGTTCCCACAATATAAAAATAATAAGCTCCTGTCAACAAAAACTTTCCTCTCTGACCACATATTTCCTTGAAAACAAACCTTTTTTCCCTTAAGCATATGACCTCCCCCTATAATACTTCCATAGTCTATGTTAGAGAAACACCTATAGAATTGTTTGGAAAGGGAGTTAAAAATAATCGCAAGGATGGATACCATTCTTCACGAGTCCAACTTAAACTGGGCTTGACAAAAGGGGAGCAGTACATCAAGTTACTATTATTTCCTAATCCGATACCCCAAAGAGCACAATTCAGGTCCTGCTTCTCATTTTTCTCTGTTCATTTTCCGTATGGTGGATTACTCACGATCTTTTCG
>JALLOG010000275.1 GCA_027717645.1 Desulfobacterota bacterium AH_259_B03_O07 | reverse complement strand
GGATCCAACGGTGGCCTTGGATCACCATCAAAATCATCAGAAGGAGGGTCAGCTTCTTCCCCTGCTACTGTTGTTACTGCTGTTCCTGTACCAGCATCAGCTATTTGAGACTCAGGTTCTAAGCGGTAGTTGTTGTTAAAACGATCAACAAATTGCGGGTTTACATCAAAATTCGGGTCTATTAAATTAACAAACCCAACCCCATCGCCAATACCAACTATATCAGTATTACCTACTCCTTGACCGATATCAGAAAAACGAATTGCTATCGTTGCACTAGCACCTGTATTTGTAAGCGCAACTTGATCCCCCTCGCCAGTGCTTGCGTTAAACTTGACTATATCATTTGGAAGTGTCAAATTTACCATACCTAAAAGATCGTTATCTACCAGAATTGCACCACCCAAAGCTCCAGCGTCAACAGCCATATTATCTGATAAGGTATTATTCACGAAATTTAAACTGTAGTTAGAACTTCCCGCAGTAGTCGTTGCGGCAACTGCTCCACCACCCTCTGCTCCAAAAGCGATGTTATTATGAATGACATTGTTAACAATTGGATCTAGGTCTATAATTCCATTACCGGTTAAGGCAATTCCTCCTCCAAATGTAGAAGCGGTATTATTGCCTATTTCTGTCCTGCTGAGTGATGCAGTGACAGTTTTATTCATACCGGCATCAATTAAAATACCACCGCCCGCCCCACCCAAAGCATCATTGAACGTTATGATATCTTGCTCAAAAGATGCATTGATATTACCACCTGATGTATCAGCTATAATGGAAACCCCGCCGCCGCCGGCGTCTGCATCATTGTTATCGTAAATGTTTAAATTACCTGTAAATATAACATCACCAGTACCGCCTGTTGATGTGACGCACACTCCTCCCCCTGATAAACCACATGAACCACTAGGATTTCCCCCAGTAATTGTAAATCCTTCTAATGTTACATCTAGTGAAAAATTTGTGGTGTTGTCTATATGAAATACCCTGTCCATTGCAGCAGCTTGAATAATAGTATTTGCAGGATTAAGAGTCCTGGTGGCGGGGGTGCAGCTAGATGCAAAACCGCCAAGTATGTCTATATCCTGAGCAGCACCTAAAGAATTAATAATAGATAGTCCAGCACCAACACCTGTGGTACCAGGGCCAACATGAGTACCCGAGCCAACTCTTACAATTGCGGCAGCATCAGCATTAGCTGCTATACACATAAGAGCATCAGTTATAGATGTACATATATGACCAGCTGAAGTGCAATCAGCACCACAAGCGGTACCACCAGTACAAGTTGCAGCACTTGCTGTACTACACCCACTACCCATTAATCCATCCGTCACGCAATAAACCAACGCATTAGCATTAGTACCTAAAATCAGGCAATTAATTAATAAAAATAGTATGACAAATATTCTTGTGCTAATTTTCTGTAGAGGTAATTTATCTATCATATAAAGGAAGACCTCTCCAAAACATTCTTATTATTTATACCATCAGTTAAAGCATTTTGTCAAGTCCTTTTTGTATGCTTATGTATTTATTAAGGTTTTATAATAATGAGGTTAAGTTTCAATAAGTATGGTCAGTCCCTATTTGTTACAAATTTTTGGGTATGTAGGAGCAGCATCCTGCTGCGAAATTCGTAAACCGTAGGAGCACCATCCCTTCGGTTATGCGACAGACTTGGTGCGAATCATTTCGCGGCTGGAATCCGCTCCTACATCTCTGGGAATGTTATTTTGTTTCCTTATGAACTGTGTGGCTCTTGCACCACCTGCAGTATTTCTTAAATTCAAACTTATCAGGGTGATTCCTCTTATTTTTTTTCGTCGAATAATTCCTTCTCTTACACTGGCTACAGGCCAACGCAATGACTACTGTATTATCTCCCATAACTACACTCCCTATTCAATTATACTGGAAACAATCCCGGCACCCACCGTCCTTCCTCCCTCTCTTATAGCAAACCTCAACTGCTCCTCGATCGCCACCGGCG
>JALLOG010000274.1 GCA_027717645.1 Desulfobacterota bacterium AH_259_B03_O07 | reverse complement strand
ATATGGATACCCGATTTAAAGCTTGTCCCCGATGTTTTAATCGGGGAACTGGGTATGACAGATGACAAAATAGAGATCTCTCACGGCCGTTCGAGTTGAAACTATTGGCTCCCTCACCTTAGCCTGTCCTGGGCAAAGCCGAGTGGTTCGAGATGACAGTGAAAAAGGAATCAACATAAGGACTTTTTACCCCTGCTGACTTAAGACACTTTCGTTTGCAATGATTTTCGCCCCATTCCTCAGCTTTTGCAACCAATTTTGTAAAAGACTCGTTCTTCTTTGAGAAATCTCAGTTTCTCTTAGGTCGGCCTTTTTTTCTTCAAGTTCGTTTGGATCTACCTCTTGAATTTCTTTAAGGGAAACGATGTAAAAATTATCACCAGATACATAGACCTCAGAACCTAAAGGGCTTTCTTCCTTAAGGGATAACACATCTAACTTCAAATCTGGAGAGTTTATCTTAGGCACATTACCTAGACGGTTAAAGAATCCGGTTTCCTCAACTTCAAGCCCTTTTGACTTTGCTATTTCTATTATGTCTTTACCGTCCTTATTTAATTCTTCAAGAAGCTCCTCAGATTTCAATCTGGCTTCATCCTTTGCTTTAGAGAATTTAACCTTATCCAGTATTTCGTCCTCTGATTCACTAAGTTCCTTGTGGTGTGAAGGTATTAGTTCTGATAGTTCAATTATCCATATAGTGTTGCCAGCAAGTATGTTATTCTTTTCACCCTCACTAAGAGAAAAGGCTCTTTTTCTTACTTGTAGGGGTATACCTTCGACATTTTCATCTACTGAAAACGCTTTACTCTCATTTATTTTCTCAACCCCGTTCTCATTTGATATTTCATCAAGCGGTCTTTCAAGGTAAGTATCATCTAATTTATCTAGGAAATCATCACGAAGGTATTCGCCTCTTTGTTTCTTTACCTTATCCACAATGTTCTCTCCGACTTCAGATAGTGGTAAGGTTTCTTGTTCCTCAGTTTTAAATTCATCCTGATAGGCTCTATAATAAGCTTCGATTTCTTCGTCGCTTACATTCACCCTGCTTTCAAAAAATGCTTGGCTAAGTGTAATATATTTTATGCTTCTAAGCTCAGGGATCTTAAATTCACTTTTATGCTTTTCATAATAACTTTCGATCTCCCCTCGAGTAGGAGAGATTGAATCCGAGAAACTGTCAGGAGAGAAAGCGACAAAATATAGATTTACCTTTTCATTTTGCATTCTAAGTAAATTATACAACTCATCATCTGTCACCTTTACCGTCTTATTTATAAAATCTATGAGTCTTTGTGCAAGTAGTCCTTCTCGATATCGCTTTTCAAATTGACCTGTGCTCTGATTGGTCGATTGTTCAACAAGGGTTTTATATGCTTCTCTACCAATAAACTGCCCATTGACCTGGAAGGCAGGATTTGACCTAATAGATTCACCCAATTCTTCGTCACTAATTCTGAATCCAAGCTCCCTAGCCTTTTGAGATAGTAATTTTAAATCAATTAACTGGTTAAGTGCTGAAACTTCAATAAATTCAGATAATGCTTCCGGCACATCGCCCTGTTGTCCATATTGCCTATAAAGATTGTCTCTAGCCCTATAGAAATCCGTTATGGATATCTTTTCGCCATTAACGTCGGCCACTGTACCCTGAGATACTCCTCCACCAAACCCAAAATTCTCATAGCTAAAACCAAAGCCAATAACAAAAGTGACCGCAATAACGATCAGAAGTCCCTTAGTTAGAATGCTATGACGTTTTCTCAGTAGATCAAGACTCATATACCAACCTTCCTAAAAATTTAATCTCTATTTAAATCTATACCACCCTCTTAATAGTTTCAAGAAACTCTATTAGAAGCCAAATTATATAGAGCTTTAACTAGCGAATTCCCTCCAGCTTGCTACAGGGTTTCATCTGCCCTGTCATTGTAGATGTTAGACATTTTGGGGACAGTCTTTTCGATTTTAAATGGGCATTCAAAAAATTGCCAAAATC
>JALLOG010000273.1 GCA_027717645.1 Desulfobacterota bacterium AH_259_B03_O07 | reverse complement strand
GAAGTCATAAGGATAAGAACCGGTGAGCGCGGTGAAGACGCTATTTAATTATTATAAGCAAATCTATATCTATTAAATAAATCATTTAGAATAGGGAGGTATAATAAATAAAATGCCCACAAAAAAGAAGGCTACAAGCAGAAGCAGACAAGGAGGTACGAGAGGTATGTTTCCACAAAAACCTGGAGATGTCTTTAAATTGATGAAGGAGAATAATATCGAGATAGTTGATTTACGCTTTCTCGACTTCCTAGGCATGTGGCAGCATTTTAGCGTGCCCGCTCATGAGTTGGATTCAGAGGCATTTGCGGAAGGACTCGGTTTTGACGGCTCAAGTATACGTGGATGGCAATCAATCCATTCTAGTGATATGCTGGTCGTTCCCGATCCAAAAACGGCAAGGATAGATCCCTTCTTATCCGTTCCCACATTAGCAGTAATCTGTGATGTAGTGGATCCTATAACTCGTGAACCTTATTCGCGTGATCCAAGAAACATTGCAAAAAAAGCTTCTGCCTATATGAAAAGCACAGGAATTGCTGACACCGCCTATTTTGGACCTGAACTGGAGTTCTTTATACTCGACGATATCAGATACGACCAGACAGCCCATTCAGGTTATTATTTTATTGATTCAGTAGAAGGAATATGGAACTCGGGACGGGAAGAAAATCCGAACCTTGGATATAAACCAAGACACAAAGAGGGGTATTTTCCGACGCCACCGGCGGACAATTACCAGGACATGAGGTCGGAGATGGTACGAGAACTCGAGTCGCTAGGTATCATTGTTGAGGCGCATCATCATGAGGTATCTACCGCCGGACAGGCAGAAATAGACATGCGTTATTCACCCATTCTTGATATGGGCGATAGTATGATGTGGTATAAGTATGTGTGTAGAAATGTAGCTAAAAGGCATGGTAAAACCGTAACATTTATGCCGAAACCCGTCTTTGAAGATAACGGCTCTGGCATGCACACGCATCAATCCCTCTGGAAAAGGGGTAAACCTCTTTTTTCTGGAAATGGCTATGCGGGTCTGAGTGATTTAGCGATGAACTACATTGGAGGAATTCTAAAACACGCTCCTACAATATGTGCTTTTGCTGCTCCTACCACAAACTCATATAGAAGACTTGTCCCCGGATTTGAAGCTCCTGTAAATCTCGCATATTCTGCCAGAAACAGAAGCGCTGGAGTGAGAATTCCTGTTTATTCGCCAAGCCCAAAATCGAAAAGGGTTGAAGTGAGATTTCCCGATCCATCATGTAACGGATATCTCACTTTCTCAGTTATGCTTATGGCCGGTCTAGACGGAATAGAAAAGAAAATTAATCCGGGCGAGCCCTTTGACAAGGACATTTACGCCTTGGGCCCCGAAGAACTATCTGGAATACCATCTGTACCAGGGTCCCTCGATGAAGCCCTGAATGCGCTTGAAAATGATCATGATTTCCTTTTAAAAGGTGATGTATTTACAGAGGATGTTATTGAAACCTGGATTGAATACAAGATTGAGAATGAAATTAACCCGGTTAAACTACGACCAGTTCCTTACGAATTCATGCTTTACTTTGATGTATAGAACGCTTCTTTGAGAAAGGCTTCGACATACAAACACAATCAGGCGACAGTTTTCAAAACTGTCGCCTTTTTTTTTGTCACATACTCGCTTAACAATTAACCCAAATTAAGGTCCCGGCATCAGGCTACAAGGTATCTCTGAATATCTCAGATATGATTGCTGTAGATATTAAATAACTCGAAGACAATGTCTTAGACCTTCAATGGATCTTATCTCTGAACCTCCTAGAGAAAAAATGGTTTAAAGGGGCATTCAAAAAATTGCCAAAATCAATTCCGAAAGCGTTAAAAAAAGATTTAGGGTTGGGGTAGAATTAAAGATTTTTAGCTGTAGGAATTGATTTAATAAATCCTAATTTTTTGACAGCCCTTGTCCTTGTATATTAAGAAGACTAACAAAATCAATATAGAATAAACATTAGA
>JALLOG010000272.1 GCA_027717645.1 Desulfobacterota bacterium AH_259_B03_O07 | reverse complement strand
CTGGATTATTACCTGGATGAGTTTACTTTTCGTTTTAACCGTAGAACCTCCAAATAATCTTCTGTTTTTATTCACATAACTTAAATATTTAGCTACAGTCATAATTTACTCATGACTTATAGGTTTTCAAGTAATTTTTTAAAAAAGGTTATAAATCGCGTCTGTCTACAAAAATTTTAGATAGCACATTCGTGGATTTAGCACGTTTTAAAAAGATTCTTAAACTCCCGTAGTTACGGTATAGGACCTCCGGAAGGTTTCATTTATTTTAAGAGCGAAAATTTGATCAATTCTTACCTTTACCGTCTTTTTCGATTTTAAACAAACCGAAGTAAACAAGGTACGAAAGAACAAAGCCTATGACAAAACCTATTGCTATAGACGAGAGCGCTAATATAGCCCCCACAGTTACTATCATGATGAAATAATCTGCTTTTTTCTTAATATCCCTTGTGACAAGAGAAAGCTCCATACCCGCAAATACTAGAAGGACTCCCAAAACACTCATAGGATACGAGGCTAGAATCACGAATGCCGCTCCGCCTAGGAATAATCCCAATAATATTTTTATGACCCCTAAAAAAACAACACTCCCACCGGTTCTCGCCCCAAATCTGTATTGTCCAGCAAGGCCTCCTGCCCCATGGCACATAGGCATCGCACCAAACCAACAACCAATCAGATTCATTAATCCAACACTAATTGCCACCTCTCTTGTCCCGACTCCCTTCCTTGGAAATAAATCCCAAGATAATGCGCATACTGCAATAACTGAATTTAACGTTGTTAAAGGTATCTGCGGTATTGCAGCTTTAATAGTTCCATTGATAAAATCATCAAATGTCAGAATAGCAAAATTTGGAAGATCTAAACTGAATGATAAGGATTTTAGAATGATTGGAGAATCTAAAATTAATATTACAATTCCAAATAAAAACAAAAGCAGAGCACCGGGTATATGCCGACTAAAAAACAGAAACAAAACGAATAGTGCAGAGATTAATCCTACAAATATACTGTCATAGCCAAAAAAGGTTCCTGTTCCTAAGACCATTGAGAACCCTTTTAATACCAGGCTAATTCCTAGTCCTAACTGTAATCCCCTTACTACACTAAGTGGTATTATCCTTTTGAGTAACTCAATGATTCTAGTTATTCCAAAAAGGAAGATAACGAATCCAGTTACTATACCTGCTGCAAGGATCTCGTTTTTTGTAAGACCCTGGCTTATGGCTACAGTTGCTATCGCTTTCATTGGCTGAACCGGCATCGGAATACCAAAGGCAACCCCAGTTATTACATTAAACAAACCGGCAAAGAATAGTGCACTCGAGATATTTAATCCATTTACAGAAACCATGCCTACGAGAAGTGGAATAAAGGTCCCCATGTCTCCCAGGGAACCAGAGATCTCGTTCGGGTTAATAGTCATTAAACTTATATTCTTTTTGAGTTTCCGAATATAAGGAAAATTGAACATGCCGGCTCTACATTTAGTTTCAGATCCGTTTTTTGAATTCCCGACCGAACTATCTTTTTCAAAAGGAATCATCACTAGCAAAAATTAGACTGACTTTCATCCCCCACTTACAGGAGGGATAAACGCTACTTCATCTCCCTCTTTTAATTCTTCATCTTCATTAACGTATTTTTCATTGACAGCAAAAAGCACCCTTAAATTATTTTTTCTTGGAAGTTGATTCTTGAATTCATTCCAAAGCTCGCCAACTTTTGTTGCCTCTTTAATCTCAATTTCTCTCTCTTTGAAACCAATATTCTCTCTGATGTATGCAAACAGTATCACCTTTACCTTCATATATCCCTCTCTGTTCCTAAAATAATTACCCTTTTTCTTTTTTTCAGATAGTTCTAATTTCAAAATCACATGGGCTAAGATTTAGTCTTAACATCTGAAACACATGGCATTAGAAATTAATATAATAATGCGCCTTTTTGATAAATAATAAAATAGGGCTATGCACTTGACTGAAGTTGTCCTATATCTAGTGGTTCACTTTTCAGA
>JALLOG010000271.1 GCA_027717645.1 Desulfobacterota bacterium AH_259_B03_O07 | reverse complement strand
CAACCGTGGCATCCTTTGTAGATAGCATCTCGTTTTATCACTGCCAACTTATTTACTTTTTTATGGACGTCCCCCAAAAACTACGCAAGAATATATAGTGATCGCAAATAAATATTACCACTCCACATAAAACTGAGATAAAATAAAGAAATCTAAAACGACAGTAGAGGAAGAGCAAGGATGCGTAAATACATTTTTCTAACAATAGCACTTATTTCATTTTTCATTGGGACCACTGTTACAAATTGTGCATTGGCAGCCTCAAAAGCAGACTATGTATTCAAAGATGGAAAAGTTTATACGGTGAATACAAAACAACCTTGGGCACAAGCCGTCGCGGTCTCTGGCAACGAAATTGTGTTTGTTGGAAACGATAAGGGCATCAAGCAATTTGTCGGGAGTAAGACTAAAGTCATTGATCTCAATGGAAAAATTCTGTTGCCTGGATTTATTACCAGCCACATTCATCTTATTACCGGAGCTGCCGTTACACAGGGAGTGAACCTAACTGATCTCAATACAAAAGAACAAATCTTTGCGAGGCTTAAGAAATATGCCCGCAACCACCCAGGACAAGGATTAGTCAGAGGGTTTGGTTGGAAATCTTTTGCGTTCCCGAAGAGCGGTCCACGTAAGGAAGAACTGGATCGTATTTTCGGCGATCGACCGGTGGAGCTGATTGCTATCGATAATCATAGTCTCTCGGCCAGCTCGAAAGCGCTTAAGATGGCAGGCATCACTCGCTCGACTAAGGACCCTTTTCCAAACGAGAGCTTCTTTGCGCGCGATGAGTATGGAAACCCCACAGGATGGGTTGTGGAGTGGCCAGCGATATTGATGGTGATCAACAAAACCAAGCCATTCACTATCGCTAGCGTCGCCCAAGGTCTAAAGTCGCTTCTCCCGCAACTCTCGCGGGCTGGCATTACCAGTGTATTTGAGGGCGGGGACCTTCTCGTGTCCGTAAGCAAAGCCTATGACCTTTTCCTAAACCTGGAAAAGCAGGGCAAATTGCCAATTCGGGTAGTTGGAGTTTACATGATAGCAAAGCCACCAGCATCCGTAAAACTACAACAGATGGTTGCCCTGCGCCAAAAATATCACAGTGATCTGGTTAGACTGTCATATATTAAGCTGTTACTAGACGGAACGACTGAAAACAGTACGGCGGTTTATCTCCAGCCCTATGCTAACCGCACAGGGTTCTGGGGTGAACTAGTCTGGGATCCAAAAGAGCTATCCAAATTTGTCACCCAACTGGACAAAAGTGGGATCGGCGTCATGATACACGCGATAGGTGACGGCGCTGTTCGAGCTGCTCTAAACGCTATCGAAGCAGCACGTAAGACGAATGGTGATAGTGGTGTGCGGCATATCATCGCCCATGCTAGTTTGATCGCCGATGCTGATCTTCCCAGATTTGCAAAACTGAATGTGATTGCCCAGTCATCCGGTCATTGGTTCTATATGGATAGAGTGTTCCCAACGTACATCAAGTTGCTAGGTAAGAAACGAGCCAATCGGCAATATCGCTTCAAAGATATAATCAAAAGTGGTGCTGTCTTCACCCTCGGAGCGGATTGGCCCGCAAGCGGAGATTTCAGTACTTTTCACATCCTAGACGAGATTGAAATCGCGCACACTCGTCAATCGCTTGGCAAACCCAATGCGCCGATATTGCCGCCTGTGAACCAGCGACTTGAATTAAAAGAACTGATCAAAGCCGCCACCCTTAATGGTGCAATACAAATGGGACAAGAAAACTAAATTGGTTCCATCGAAGTCGGTAAGCTGGCAGACCTTATCGTACTTAAGAAAAACATTTTCGATGCAAAACCTGATGACATCCACAAAATAAAAATTTTGCTAACCATGATGAATGGAAAAATAAAATATCGCGATCCACAGTTTAAGTAGTTTTTTCGGCTCTGTCACAAAACGGCGCTGTTGATTAGCTTAGTGAAGCTCCCCCACCACAGGTGGGGGCTTCTTTTAAAAAAGCTTTAATTGCCTTGAACTTACCTCTTCAT
>JALLOG010000270.1 GCA_027717645.1 Desulfobacterota bacterium AH_259_B03_O07 | reverse complement strand
AGGCAAGCAGTATAAGGTGAGTCCCGGTAATGTTATAAATATTGAAAAATTGGAGAAGGTGTTGGTGTTGGTGTTGGAGTTGGTGTGGGTGTTTGTGTGGGTGTTGGTACTTGAATAGGAGTTGGTGTTGGAGAAGGTGTTGGTGTTGGCGTTGGTGTTGGCGTTGGTGTTGGTACTGGAGTAGGAGTCGGTGTTGGAGAAGGAGTCCCACACCAACTGGCTAAAGTGCCATAAATGGCATTTTCCAGATCTAATACCCCTCCTGTTACAGTTATTCCCTGCATAGATGCTTCGGGTCTAGTATTATCTAGAATTTGAGCTTTTAAGTCAGGACCAGAACAATCAGGATACACACTTAATATCAAAGCAAGCGCCCCAGCCACATGTGGTGTAGCCATAGAAGTTCCGCTTAAATAAGCGTAACCATTCCCTGGCATTGTGCTTGCGATAGAGCTACCTGGTGCCCCTAAATCAACACTATTTGCACCATATTTGAAAAAGAGGATTTGGCATTAGAGCTTGTAATCGAAGCAACTGCGATTAAGTTGTCTGCATTTAACGACGATGGATAATGTGGATTTGTATCATTATTCGAGCCGTTGTTTCCAGCTGCGGCAACAAAAACCGAATCGGCAGCTTCAATAGCATCCAGAAGCCCCTGTGAAAAACCACCTCCACCCCAACTATTATTCGTAAACTTTACATTGTGTGAATTAGCATATTGAACTGCTAAAATTGCATCAGAGGTCCACCCTGAACCGTTCGAACCACATAGAAATCTGAGCGCCATTATACTACAACCCCAGTTTACCCCGACCACGCCTACTCCATTATTGCCTACCGCACATATAGTTCCCGCTACATGTGTGCCATGGTAATGACCGGGCATCGGATCGCCGGATGTTTGACCCATGTTGCAGAATGAAGCGCCGTAGTAATCGTCGACAATACCGTTTCCATCATCGTCGATGTTGTTATTAGGAATCTCTCCTGGATTTTCCCACATGTTTGCAGCAAGATCCTCATGTGTATAATCAACACCAGTATCGATTACACCAATGACAATGCCGGGATCACCAGTGCTAGCATCCCATGCCTGTTCAGCATTTATGTTGCTCATACCCCATAATAGATTGAAGTTAGTATCATCCGGAGTATCCGGATCAATATGAGTATTAATAGAAACTGCAAAATTTGGCTCTGCATATTCAACATTTGGGTTTTTCTCTAAAATGGAAATTGCCTTTTCTACCGAAAAGTTTGTAAAAATCCTTTCTAGACCAGGGACTATCTTATAGTCCTCCTCAAATTGTCCGGTTACAGAGTTTCGAGCATCGTTTTTTGCATTCCCTGGGGTTCCGGGTCTGAATTTTACTAGAACCGATCCAGGTGCAAACTCGGGTTCTCCGTCTTCTTGGGCAAAGACTTGTGTTGAAACAATGGTAAAGAACGATGCTATTAAAACCAGAAGAAATGTTGAGATAGACTTGTTAAAAAAAGAATTGCTCCTTTTCCTTTTACTCCCCCGATTTGTACATGAGTAAATAAGGGTGGAAAGGTCTATGGTTCTTTGTATGAAGTGAAAGATTTTAACATATCTAATTTCGGCAGCTCGACAACCATAGAATGAAAAACCAACCCTTAGGCTCATTGCTTTGTGCCCCATCCTTTCGAATGGTTAACCCTTTCGTTTTACAAGCAGTTATATATTGATATGAAATCTATATACCAGTTATAATAAACCTAGTTCAATAATAATCGTTTGTCAATATTACGAGTTAGATCATATAAAAATTCCTTGAAACCCTACATGTTCGATCATAATTAAAATTCCTTGAAATAATCCATGATATCTCCTGATTATCTTATCTTCAGGAGGTACTGGTATGATAGGAGCTTTTGATATGAAACTAACGCAGAGTACGGTTGGGGTCATTGCTTTACCTTATACCAATTTTGTCGACAGATAAATAGTGTCTGTCCCTATTTATTTCAACTCATGGGATGGAAATTGATAGGATGGAAGTATCATCGGATCATGTACAC
>JALLOG010000026.1 GCA_027717645.1 Desulfobacterota bacterium AH_259_B03_O07 | reverse complement strand
TCTGTTAATGTATACCCGGCTCCCGGTTGACCATAACTTAATCGAGAAAAAGCGAAAAAATTATGAAGAAAATGATTGTCTTAAAAAATATAAATCGCATCGGGTTTCCCTCTCAAATTTCTATTTACTCAATAATATTTATTGTTTTTTGGAAGGGGGGAGTCTAACAATTTCAGCCCCCTTGGGTACATTAAATTTAAACTTGGAGTCGGGAACACCTTTGTTCGTTAGGATATCTCTCAATCTAATAATTGTTAAGTTCCCAAAAGGATCATAGAGGTATATTGTTTCTACAAGAAGGCTTTTCTTGTCAACGGCTACTGTCCATTTACTATATTCCTCGCCTTCCCCTTTTGGAAGAAGGTCAATTAGATGACTCTCGTTCTCCTTAAATTGGTGGTCTTTAGAGAAGCTTGGATTGAATAGTTCTTTTAAGTTTCCCAAGCCTGAAAGTAATGTGGTTGTGGCTTGGGTGTCCATTACTTCAGATAAGGAAGATTCAATAACCTGATTTTCTTCCTCGTTATAAATCCATAAGGTTATACCATCAGATACAATCTGATCTTTTTTAGGTCTGTAATAGTTCCATCTCATCTTCCCCGGTTTCTTAAACCATACCTCACCATTGGCTTTTTGTACCTGATTTAACGCTCTCACTGTAGCTTCTTGTGTAAATTTAGAGTTGAAATCGGTTATCTTTTCGTATTTTTGCTGAATTTGGTCAATTATTGCTTCAAGATTGTCATTCTCTTGAGGCGACACGATTTGGGTTAGTGCAAAAAAAATAATTGATAAAGTAAAAATAGGTCTCACTTTCCTTGCCCTTGATTTATCCCAATAGTAATCTAAGTCAATTTTCTTAATAGCTTAAGTTTAACTTTGTATATTCGTCATTGCGAACACACTCAATTCGACCAGTATAAACTCCGCGACTCAATCTGACACGAAGTGTAATTCCGAAGGTAGTCAGGAATCTCAATCAGATTGCTTCGTCCCCTTAGACTTCGCTCAGGATCCCTCCCGACGATGGACTACAATTACTATTCAAGATAACCTCATCAAATCTGCTTATGATCAAACAAAATTAAAAAGATTTATTAATCTTCAATTCCTTATCACAGAAATTAAGGTTATCAATATCATCACAAACCCAATAATTTCCTTTGAAATAGTGCCTCCGACCCTTCCTATAAGAGCACCCCATCCAGATTGTATTGATTGATTTACATGTTTTGTCTTAATTAACTCAACCAAAAAGGCCCCAACAAATGCTCCCAAGAAAGCACCCAGTAGAGCACCGACTCCGAAAAGAAAAGGCACCCCCAAAATAGCACCAATTATACCGCCAACTATTGAACCAACTATCGCACTGTTACTCGACTTGTGTCTTTTTGAACCAATAATTCCTAGTAAAAACTCTATTACTTCCCCTAACACTGCTAATAGGATTAAGACAATAAGGACTTGAAAAGAAATCGATTTGAAATCTCCATACCATCCATAAAAAACAGAGTCTGCAAGTATAATAAAATTACCTGGAAATCCGAATATTATAGATATTAAACCTATTACAGCCACAAGCAAGAAAATGAACAACACTAAATAATCCATTTGTGCAGGCTAAATTTACACATAAGCAAGTTTACTCGACAGTTCGCTAAGTGACCGCCCCTTTCCTTTGCCTCCAGTAAATCATGAAGGGAGTTGCAACGAATATAGAAGAATAGGTACCTATCAATACTCCGACAATAAGAGTAAACGCAAAATCATGAATAACAGAACCCCCTAGTATGAAAAGAGGGATAAGGACAAGAAAAACAGTTAGCGATGTTAGTATTGTTCTTGAAAGAGTCTGATTTAGACTTTCATTTATTGTATTTTTAAATCCCTTCCCTTTTGCCTTCTTCAAGTTCTCCCTGATTCTATCAAATATAACGATTGTATCATTTACTGAATATCCAATCACAGTTAGAAGTCCAGCTACAATAGCAAGCGTAAACTCCTTATCTGTAACAGAAATAGCTCCCAGTGTGATGACCGTATCGTGAATGAGGGCAATTACACCACCCATGGCGAATGCAAACTCAAACCTGATTATCAGATATATCAGTATACCAACGCAAGCCAACAATATTGATAAAACGGCCTTTTCTATGAGTTCCTTCCCAACCTTTGGTCCGATAAAATCAAGCCTCAGGATTGAAGCTCCCTTAAACTCAGGAAATTCCGAAAACATCTCTTCCAGCCTGTTTTGAAACTTCTGAATCCCCTCGAAATCGACTGTTTCGGGTGAAAACTGTATTAAATACTCATTATCGCCTGATAAACCTATGCTTTGAACCGAATCTGCAGCATATCCCACGTCCCTCAACATTGCCATGATCTCACCCGGTTTAATCCTTTGAGAGAGCTTAATATGTAGCTCAGTTCCACCCATAAATTCAACCCCCCAATTAGGCCCCTTGTGATAGATAAGAGAAACAATTGCTATCAGAATTAGAACAATTGAGACTAATAAAGCATTTCTCATCTTCGATACAAAACCTATATGAGTTTCAGGCTTAATAATTTCCAAATTATGAAGACCTCCTTAGGTTTATTCTATATACTAAGGGCCGGAGCTTTTTTCTCGGCATAGAAGAGATTTGTTATCATCCGTGCAACAACAACGTTGCTGAAGACAGTTGAGACTATTCCGATTGAAAGTGTTGCTGCGAAACCTTTTATGGGACCCGTTCCAAACCAAAATAATATGAGTGCTGTAAGAAGGGTGGTTATATTTGCATCCAACACCGTCCATAGGGACCTGCTATAGCCCGCATCTATTGCGGCGAGTGGAGACTTTCCAACTCTAACCTCTTCCTTGATTCTTTCAAATATAATAACGTTGCCATCGACAGCCATACCCAATGTAAGAACGAGCCCAGCAATACCCGGGAGAGTAAGTGTAATACCAAAAGCAGATAGAAACCCCACTATGAAGAGCATGTTGATGGCAAGCGCCATATCTGCAATGAGCCCCTGCAGCCTATAAAAAAAGATCATAAAAACTACAACGAGTATCCCCCCAACAATCATAGAAAGTTTGCCCTTCTCAATAGAATCCCTTCCTAGTGAGGGTCCAACGGTACGCTCTTGCTCCACGACCACAGGAACAGGAAGAGCTCCCGAACGTAACACTAGTGCGAGATCCTTTGCTTCATCAAGAGCAAAGCTCCCCCTAATTATCCCTTGTGAAGTAATTCGATCTTCAATGTTAGGTGCAGACTTAATGACTCCATCAAGTACAATCGCCAGTCTTCGTTGTAGATTTTCTTCAGTGAGTTTTCCAAACTTATTAGCTCCCTCTCCCCTAAAACTGAAGCTGACTGCAGGCCTTCCTAATTCATCGAATGTAAGCCTGGCATCCGAAAGATATTGACCTGTGACCTGAGCTTCATTTCCAGTGACGAAAAATTTTTCATTCTCAACTCCCGTATCACCCGCGTGGAGTTTTAGGCCTTGATCTGCTAACTCCTCGGGACTAGAAACGTTGAATTTAGCAAGAAGAGTTTGATCGGAAGGACCAATATCCTCCACAATCTTAAATTCAAGGACGGCGGCGCGCTTAATAATATTTATAATCCTCTCTCTATCGAATGCAGAAGCCCCGGGAACTTGAATAATTACTCTATCAGTACCGGCTCTCTGGATAACGGGTTCGACTAGACCAAACTCAGTCACGCGGTTCTCAATAACTTGCTTGACCTGATCTATAGCTCTTCTCTGTAATTCCTCAACATAACTACCCTTAAGGGTGAAACTTATTGATAAATCAGTTTCCTTGATATCTGCAACGTCACTATAGCTTGTGCCAATCTCTCTTGCATTATCGAGATCTCTTTTGGTGAAGAAATTTAACGTAAGGGCCTCTCCATTTTTTTCAAAGCCTTTTAAGAGTATTTTGTCTTTATTTAATTGTTCCGATATCAAATCTTTAATATTGGTTAGCTCTTGATCAACCGCCTCTTCGGACCTCACTCCAAGTAGAAGAAATACGCCACCTTTCAAATCAAGCCCAAGTCTGACTCCCCTTTTTGGAAATACCTTCCCCCACCATCCAGGAAGCTGATCACCTAAGAAAGTGGGAGTCAGAAGAATTATTGATAAAACGGCTATAATTACAATTAAAGAAATCCACGTTCTGGATACCCTGTTCATTTTTCTGATTTCTCCTCTTTTGCTTTGCCGTCTTCTTCATGAGGACCGCCTAATCCAGATATACCAGACCTAGAAAGACGTATGCTAATTCCTTTGGCAATTTCAAGTGTTACAAGATCCCCTACTATATTCAATATTTTTCCATATATTCCACCAGAGGTAATAACATTATCTCCCCTCTTAATGTTCTTAAGCATCTCCTTTCTTTGTTTACCCTGTTTCTGTTGGGGCCTTAGAATCAGAAAATAAAAAACAACAAAAATGAGGATAAACGGAAGTAAGGCCGTAAGTGAAGAACCCCCTTCGCCCTCAGCTCCAGGCTGAAAGGGACATCCAGTTACTAAAAGTATTATTAAAATAAAAGGTAATAAATTTCTCACTCTTCTTTACCCCCACTAGATTGGAATTTAGTCTTAAAACTAAAAAATTCACCCTTAATCACTTCCTCTCTAATCTGTTTCATCAACTGAAAATAGTAATAAAGATTATGTAAAGTGAGTAACCTCAAAGCAAGTATTTCCCGTGTGATATATAGATGTCTCAAGTATGCCCTAGAAAATGTGCTGCACGTATAACAATCACACTTCTCATCTATCGGAGATTCGTCATCAACATAACGGGCATTTTTTATAACCATTTTTCCGTGATTTGTAAAGAGAGTACCATTCCTTGCGTTTCGCGTAGGAACAACACAGTCAAACATATCTACACCATTTGAAACCGCCTCGACTATATCCTCCGGTGATCCTAATCCCATAAGGTATCTTGGTTTTTCGAAGGGAATATTAGAAAACATTCTTTCCCCAATTCCATGGGTCTGTTCTTTTGATTCTCCTATTCCAAGTCCCCCAACTGCATAGCCATCAAATTCTATCTCAAGTAAGTCATTCAATGACTTTTCCCTGAGCTCCGGGTAGACACCACCCTGAACAATTCCAAAAAGGGGTTTATCTACTTCTATGCTGGCTTTCTTACAAGACTTTGCCCAAGCAGTAGTCAGGTTGACTGATTTTCTAATATGATCGTAAGCGGAAGAAAAAGGAGGACACTCATCCAAGCACATCATAATGTCAGCGTTAAGTGCATCTTGAATCTCTATGCACTTTGCGGGTGTTATAAAATGCCTACTACCATCTATATGTGATTGAAACAGGATCCCATCCCTCTGTACCTTGCTTACTTTAGAAAGGCTTAAAGCTTGAAAACCGCCGCTGTCAGTCAATATCGTATGTTTCCAAGACATGAATGCGTGTAGACCGCCTTGTTTCCGAACCCTTAAATGCCCGGGTCTTAGGTACATGTGGTAAGCATTCACCACTAAGATATCAAATCCAATGGATTCAATCTCTTCTGGTGACATCGCTTTGACGGTTCCCTGAGTCGCCACCGGCATAAAAGCTGGAGTCTCTACAACACCATGATCAGTATGAATCAACCCCTTCCGTGCATTGGTCAGGTTGTCCTTGCATTGAATCTCAAATTTAAACATATTTTGTGGAAGAATGCCTTAATAATATTTATTGAAAGGAACTTAATAAAATTGGATAATCTCTCTTAGTCATATACCCATGACATCCTTCATAGAATAAATTCCAGGTGGTTTTCCAACAACCCATCTTAATGCGTGTATCGCCCCTCGTGCAAAAATATCACGATTTAATGCTTTATGAGTGAGTTCTAACCTCTCTCCCAAGCCACAAAACATAATAGTATGTTCCCCCACTATATCTCCACCTCTAATAGTTTGAATACCGATTTCATTAGGTTTTCTCTCACCTATATGACCATACCTTTCAAATTTGGCTGCACTCTTAAACTCTCTTCCTGAAGCATCTGCTACAATCTCACCAAGTTTAATAGCTGTAGCGCTGGGGGAATCAACTTTTTTCCGATGATGAGCCTCAATAATCTCTATATCAAATTCATTTCCCAATAGCTGAGCTAACTGTTTTGAAATTTCAAACATTACATTTACCCCAATACTCATATTAGGTGAAATTACACAAGGAAATTGCCTTGCAAGAGTCTCTAGCTCTTTTTGCTCTTTTGACGAAAATCCCGTTGTACCAATAATCATTGGTTTCCTCGTCATCGAGGAATATTTAGCATTTTTAAGAGTGGCTACAGGAGTAGTAAAATCCACAATTATGTCCGCTTTGGAAGCCGCCTCTTCTAGATTGTTAGAGACTCTAACATTGATCGCATCAACCCCTATTGCTTTACCGACATCGTCACCTATAGTAGGATGACCTTCCCCCTCGGTCGCTCCTACCATCTTTATGTCGCCTTCTTGTAAAACCAAGGAAGCTATCCTACCTCCCATGCGTCCAGCAATCCCAGTCACACAAACCTTAATCATTCTTTATTCCACATTCATTCTACCTTCATCTGAGTTAGGTGAAGTCAGATCCTTCTCAATCAAGTCATCAGCGTTAATTTTCCATTTCTCATCTTTCGAAAAAAGTATATATTGAATATCTAAAGTCTTTTCAACAGATTCCTCTTTATCTGGTGGCTTAAAATGAACATTGAGTTCAGCAGTAACGAAAGCCTGTAGACCAAGAATTTTCACTCCCTGTATTTCGTAATTTAGTAAATTCCAATTAATTTTCCCAAGAGAGTTCTTCATATTAAGCACGTAGCCTTCCTTTTTAACGTTGCCAGCGTACATAAAAGTTATGTAATTATACGCTTTATTGAAATCATTACGTGTAAGTGCATCCAGATAACCCTCCACTGCTCGGATGGGTGATGCTTTGGGCAACTTCGGTGCACCCGTAGGTTTACTACTAGTTTTAACACATGAAAAGAGCCCAATGAGAATGAATGATATCAGAAGAGATTTGGTCATTATCGACATCGGCTTCCAAAACCCATTTAAAATATGGAAAATAGAATATGTACAAAAGGTCAAAATATCAAGCAAGTTCCTTGAATTCATGCATATTTTTTCTAAAATACAATTAACTTGATAATTACCTGTAGTTTGCTACAAAGTTACCACGATAATTGCGAATGCTACCGAGGGAACCCATACTGTCATCTCGAATGAATATGAGAGATACTAATTTCCCTTATTTAAATACAGGGTTTCTCCTTTCAGTCGAAAGGACAGCTAGATCTCTTTACTCTTAAGAAGAAACCCCGCTGTTTAATCATTTAATCCCTCTATAAACTTGACAAAACCTTCTTCTATATAGAGCTTGTTAAAATGAGTGAACTTCTAGAAGCAAGTCCGGTAAAGCTTTTTACCGGACTGATTTTAAGTAAACATTCACCTTATGAACAATGTATTTTGAAACTCGAAGAGCGAATTGGAAGAGCCGATTTCATAAGCGAAAAATTTCCATTTCAATATACCAATTATTATAGGAAGGAAATGGGGAATGATCTATCAAGAATTATTATTAGCTATAAACAACTCATAAAAAGGGATCAATTGGTAAAAATAAAAATTATTGCTGTCGAACTTGAACATGAATTCTTATTTAAAGGTAAAAGAAAAATAAATATAGACCCAGGTTATATTGCCCCTGAGCACTTGATACTTGCCACGGGGAAAGGTTATTCTCATAGGCCATATTTGGGTAAAGGCGTATATGCTGATTTGACATTGGTATATAGCAATAGAGAATTTAAATCACTGGAGTGGACTTATCCGGATTATAGGACTGATAAGATGAAAGAGTTGTTCAAAGGGCTCAGAGAAAAATATATGCTACAATTAGCTGAGGAAGAAATTCCATGACAAGCATGACAGGTTTTGGAATGAGTGAAGTTGAGACCAGTCTGGGGAAAATTATTATAGAAACCAGATCAGAAAACTATAGGTTTTTAGATATCAATCTTCAAATTCCAGAGGCGTTGCTACCTATTGAACAGCATTTGAATGAAATAGTCAAAAAATACATATTTAGAGGTAAGATCAGAATAATCATTGTTTCCGAAGGTCTCAAAAAGAGGGTGCCGTCTATAAACTTTGAACTCGCTAAACAAACTTATGGGATCCTAGAAAAAATTAAAAAGGAACTATCTATGGAAGATCAAACAAGCCTTGAGCATTTCTTGATGATAAAGGAATTCTTCTCATACGAAGCGAAACCAGCAATAAGCAAAAAACACCTTTCTAAAATAGTATCTGCTCTTAACGATGCAGTACTGAAATTATATGAATCAAGAATATCTGAGGGGAAAAAGATTGAGAAAGACTTAAAACATAGAACACTATTTGTTGAAAAGACTCTTAACAAAATTAAATCCAGAAGAAAGTCCTATTCTAAAGTGTTTTCCGATAACCTTAAAAGCAGGATAGAAAAACTATTTGAAGACATACGATTAGATGAAAACAGACTTCACCAAGAAATAGCTTTACTAGTCGAAAAAACCGATATAACTGAAGAAATTGTCCGGCTTGGTGCCCACATTACTAAATTTAAGGAGACAATGAAAAAAAACGGCTCAATTGGAAGGGAATGTGATTTTCTACTTCAGGAGATGAATAGAGAAGCCGGTACAATATCGGCTAAGTCAAAAGATGCCTCAATATCACACTTTATAATTGATTTACGTTTAGAAATTGAAAAAATGAGAGAGCAAGCACAAAATATAGAATAAACGTGTCATTGCTGAAAACACCAAAGAATTAATGGAATAAGATTATTGCAATGTTAACATTATTTTCCTTTTCATTAATCCTTTTCGACAAGATAATGATTTAATTCAACAAACATAATTAGGAGTCCAGATCGATGAGTATACTTGTGAACAATGAAACAACCGTAATGGTTCAAGGCATAACTGGTAGCACAGGTCTTTTTCATGCTACACAATGTCGTGAATACGGTACAAAGGTGGTTGGTGGTGTAACTCCTGGAAAAGGTGGTACTGAGGTGGAGGGTTTTCCAGTCTTCAATTCGGTTGTTGAAGCAGTTGAAAGAACCAAAGCCAATACATCCTTGATTTTTGTCCCAGCGCCATTTGCAATGGATTCCATTATGGAGGCAATTGATGCCGGTATAGAACTAGTAGTATGTATAACGGAAGGAATCCCAACCTTAGACATGGTAAGTGTAAAAAATTACATGCACGGAAAAAACACAAGGCTTATTGGTCCTAACTGCCCAGGTGTAATCACTCCGGGTGAAGCAAAGGTAGGCATTATGCCCGGGTATATTCATAAGCCTGGTAGAGTAGGAATAATTTCAAGAAGTGGAACTCTGACTTACGAAGCTGTATGGCAGTTAACGACTCTTGGTATTGGGCAATCCACATGCGTAGGAATTGGTGGAGATCCTATCATTGGCTCCAACTTTATAGAAATACTAAACCTTTTCGAAAAAGATGACGCTACAGACGGAATCATTTTGATAGGAGAAATCGGCGGAAGCGCCGAGGAGGAAGCGGCAGAGTTCATAAAAGACAACCTTAGCAAGCCGGTTGTGGCATTTATAGCCGGCTCTACAGCCCCAAAAGGAAAAAGGATGGGTCATGCTGGAGCCATTATCTCGGGAAGCTCAGGAACTGCAAAGGAAAAACAAGCCGCATTAGAACGCGCTGGGGTAACAGTAATCCCAAGCCCTGCTGAAATGGGGACAACGCTTAAAGAAGCCCTAAATTTGAATTGATTAAATAAAGGCCACCCAAAATTCACCGGCAAGACTGGCGGGCCAACCAATAAAATTTACTTTCCTCTTTTTTATTTCGTCTCACCGAAACTCTTTGCCTCTTCTAGAAGCATTATAGGAATTTCATCTTTGATGGGGTAAACGAGCTTACACGTCTCACAAACTAATCCTGACTCATCTTCTTTGAGCTTTATATCTCCCTTGCACTTGGGACAGGCAAGAATTTCTAAAAGCTTTTCATCGATCGGCATGATAACGCCTCCTCTCAGCCACAGAGTTCACCGAGAAATTCTCCGTAAACTCTTTTTTCTTAGCCTTGTGACATAGTTTTCTTGAGTTATTCCATCTCGTTCGAAACCTCAAACCTTGGTTGAATGTGGCAAGATTTATCTATAAATATCCAGATTATCGTTGAGCCACTCAAATTGCCTTTTTAAACCCTCATAAATATCAATTTCCGGTGAATATCCAAAATCCTTTTTCCCTTTTGATATGTCGGCATAGGTATGCTTTGCATCACCTTTATGGGAATCGACGTATTTTAGTTTTGCTTTTTTCCCTGAAATCTCCTCGATAATTCTTATGGCCTGATTTAATTTTACTCTACTGCCACCGCCTACATTGTACACCTCCCCATCTTTTCCGTTAAGAAAGGCTTTCAAATTTGCTTCAACCGCATCATCTATAAATGTAAAGTCCCTCGTTTGCTCTCCATTGCCATAAATTTCAATCTCTCTACCAAGAATTATAGCAGTTATGATTTTATGAAATGCCATGTCGGGCCTTTGCCTGGGTCCATAGACAGTGAAGTATCTGAGTGAAATTGTGGGAATGCAATAACCCTTAAAATAGAGATTTGCTAGATTCTCACCTGCTAATTTTGTAACCCCGTATGGAGAAATAGGCAATGTCGGGGTTGTTTCACTAATTGGAAGCTCATTTACATCACCATAGACTGACGAGGAGGATGCATTAACAAATTTCCTTATCTCTTTGTTCTTGGAAGCTTCAAGCAAAACCTGGGTCCCATTAACATTGTGTTCGGTATATTGATTAAAGTTTATACCCCAACTGGCTCTTACGCCTGGAATAGCCGATTGATGGAATACACCGTCAACCTGATCAAGGATCTTTCCAATGTTTAAACTGAGGATATTACCTTCAATAAAATTAAAACGCTTATTTTTTAATAACTCCCTTATGTTATTTTCCTTAATTTTCTTCGGATAATTATCCAAAAAAGAGTCGATACCTATTATCTCGTAACCTTCTTGAATAAGCTTTTTAGCAATACTTGAGCCAATGAAACCCGAAACACCAGTAATTAACAGTCTCACAAGAATATTCCCCTCTATATTCTAATACATAATTTATTATAAAAATATAAAAGTGCTTAAGATCTGATGCTTATTATGCAGTAGCACAATTAAAGAGCAATAACAACGTAAAGATTTGTTAATCACAATTGTTTGACAAAATTTAACTTTTTAATAATATTAGTGAGTTACGTTGACTTAAAAAGTTTTCAATATTCCTTATAGGTTTAATATGTAATTAAGTAGATACATAGAACAAAAGAAAATAGCATTTAAAAATGCCATTAAGTCCATTTGAACTTGAAATCTTTAGGAACATATTAAGCTCTATAGCAGAGGAAATGGGGATGGTACTGGTTCGAGCTGGATTTTCACCAAATATAAAGGAAAGAAGGGATCTCTCTTGTGCTGTATTCGGATCAAATGGAGATATGATTGCCCAGGCAGCACATATACCGGTTCACCTGGGTTCTATGAGTTTTTCGGTAAAATCGGTCTTGGAAGAGCCTGATATTCAAGAAGGCGATGTTTTCATATTGAATGACCCCTTTAAGGGGGGCACTCATCTTCCCGATGTAACTTGTATTGCCCCTGTAGTCATAGATAAAAAAATAGAATTCTTTGTCGCTTCGAGGGCACACCATGCTGATATCGGTGGAAGAACTCCGGGTTCAATGCCTTTATCTACATCAATTCATGAAGAAGGCATCATAATTCCTCCTTCAAGATTATTTAAGAAAGGAAGGTTAAACAATCGGCTGTTTAATAAAATTCTTTCTTCAACAAGAGATGCTGAAGAAAGAGAGGGAGATTTCAGAGCACAGGTCGGTGCCTTACATTTAGGGATAGAAAGGCTTAGAGAGGTTGTAAAAAAATATTCGCTGAGAAAAATTAAAGACGCCGGAAGGGAACTTCTAAATTACAGTGAAAGAATAATGAGACGCGTAATTAAAGAAATACCTGATGGCGTTTATAAGTTCGAAGATTATCTAGACAATGATGGAGTTGGCACCAAGAAAATAATAATAAAGGCTTCTGTCGAAATACATGGAGCATCTGTAAGGGTAGATTTTGCTGGAAGTTCACCTCAGGTCAAAGGGAGTATTAATGTACCCTTAAGTGTAACAACAGCGGCGGTATTATATGTATTCCAATGCCTTGCACCCTCGGATTTGCCGCTCAATTCAGGTCCGCTTAGAAGCATAACAATAAAAGCTAACAAGGGGTCTATTCTGAATTCAAAATTTCCTGCAGCCGTATCAGCTGGAAACGTTGAGACTTCACAACGAATTGTTGATGTCGTATTTGGAGCACTTAGTAAAGCAATACCCCATAAAATACAAGCCGCAAGCTCGGGTACAATGAATAATTTTACATTTGGTGGTATAAACCCCAAGACCGGAAAAGATTTTGCTTATTATGAAACAATCGCTGGTGGAATGGGAGGGAGGTTTGGAAAGAATGGAGCAAGTGCCGTTCAAACCCATATGACAAATACACTGAACACTCCCATAGAGGCGCTTGAAAGAGAACTACCTATCATGATAGACGAATATTCTATAAGAAAGAGAAGCGGAGGACAAGGCACTTATAAAGGAGGAAACGGAATCGTTAGAGAATACAAATTTCTTTCAAAAGCCACCGTTTCTTTAATAACAGATCGTAGAGAGTTACCGCCATACGGAATACGCGGAGGAAAACCTGGAAAGAGAGGCAAAAACATTTTAATAAGAAACCATAAATCCCAGGTACTACCACCAAAGGTAACATTTAGGGTCAGAAATAGAGATGTACTCAGGATAGAAACCCCTGGTGGTGGTGGATGGGGAAAAAAGATACAAAAATAAGAAGACAGAAGAAACACTTCTGAATTCCGGCTCCTAAATTCTGAATTCTAATTTCGTATCTTTGCTACTTAGTGTCTAAGTGCCTTCGTGGCGAGGGATTTAAAATGCTAGATGACCTTTTCATAGTAGATGCGCATGAAGATATTGCATTCCACTTAAGTTTCTTTAAAAGAGACTTCGTAAATCCAAATATACCCTGCATGATCACGCTTCCCTGGTTGAAGGAGGGAAATGTTAGATTGGTCTTCAACACAATTTTTGTTCATCCGAAATTAAAGCCTCAAAAAACTTTAGAAGCCGCGTTGGGCCAGTTTTCAATCTACGAAAGAATATATAAGAACCACGAAAATGACATTTTAAAAATTAAAAATAAAGACGATCTTTTGAGCCTTGAAAAAAACTCAAAAATCGGATTCCTGACCCTTATGGAAGGAGCAGACCCGATCGAAGAACCTAGACAACTGCATGAATTCTATGATAGGGGAGCTCGTATTATAGGGCTTGCCTGGAATGACCAGAATAAATACGCTTCAGGAACAAATACAAATTCAGGGATAACTAACGAAGGCAAAGACTTAATTAAGCGAATGAATGATCTCATGATTACGGTTGATCTTTCCCATCTTAACGAAAAATGTTTTTGGGAGGCTTTGGAACTCTGTGATAGTATCCCTATTGCCACGCATTCAAATGCCAAGAGCCTCACAGATCATCCAAGAAATCTAAAAGATGATCAGCTGCGTGCCATTGCAGAGAGGGGTGGTGTAATCGGGCTAGTTTTATACAATCAATTTCTAAAAACAACCGGCAAAAAACCCTCATTAGAGGATGTCTTTGCCCACGCTGATCATATGATTAAACTCTGTGGAGAAGATCACGTTGGAATCGGAAGCGATATGGATGGCGGTAAAATAGACCAATTTCCCGAAGAAGTTTGCACAGTTGCCAATCTACAAAAAATCGCGGATTTCTTTCTTGAAAATGGCTATTCGGAGGAACTCATAAGGAAGATCATGGGCGGCAATTTCCTACGGGTTTTGAATGAGAATTTATAGTTAGGAGGAAACCTTAAGATACTTAGAACGGCTACGTGTACGTGAAGAAGGAATTTCGTATCCCTCGTTGCGCGGTGCCCCTCCAAATGCAACTTAATCGCTTCATTCATAGCTTATTCTACCTCTCCCATAGTAGAGCTAGTCGCGACAAAACCATATTCCCCTTTATAGTATAATGTTTAGAACTGACCCTTATTCTCTTCGGCTTGAACAGAAGAAAATAGGATCTGTTATCCCCGTTTCTTTAATTCAGAAAGTTGGGGTGCGAATGTCCCCAACTAGTTGAGGGATAAGATCTTTGGCTTTCTCCTTGCTTGAACCCGTCACCATGACGGTAGCCGTAATTGTATTGCTTACGCGATAGCAAGCCACAATAGCAGTGACATCCGAATTCCATCCCAATGCATAGCTCCTCTTAGACTTCATTTTCCCAGACACCCGAAGGTTGATCGTACGATTAGCTTTGGCGACGCACCCACTAAAGCTCATCTTTGGCAACTGTGGTGGAGATAATATCTTGAAGTAAAGCGCTGGCCCTGCCACAGCAGGCGTACAAAATCTACCGATGACGAGGCCGAGAATGAGTGCCGGCACCATAAGCAGAGGCCTGCTGCATCAAAAGACGTTCTGCTGCTGAGGCACTCGTTGGCTGTGATCGCGGCCCCCTTTATGGCTATGCTCTGACTGCCATGTCAAAAATGAGAGTTTCATTGATGACTCTCCTTCTGCTACTTTAGCACATTATTACATACAGAATACAAAAACCTAAATTTCAAATCAAGAGCAAGAGGAAATAGAAAACAGCCCAAAAAGAAACTTATTTCCTCCCCAACGGCGCAGGCACCCATGGAAAGCATTTTTCAAAAAGGGGTACTCTCATTTAGTCTTTCTTCTGTATGAACTTTTGATTATGCAAGAGAATCGTCCACACGGGGCTTGTCGAAGGGCGATGAACATAAAGAAATAATTCTATCCTTCGAATTAGGTCAGAATGAGCGGATTTGCATCCGCGATAAAGTCATGAATATCACCATTTTCATTGGATAAAGGGGAACAACAGATCCTTAACAACTGAACATTGTGCTGAGTTCTCTTGAGCGCACATTGTAAGGGTTTTCAAACCCTACAGTTAAGCCGCACGGTCAATTAGTACCCATCAGCTAAACCCCTCACAAAGCTTACACCTTGGGCCTATCTACCTTGTAATCTTCAAGGGACCTTTAGGAACCTTACGGTTCGGGAGACCTAATCTTGGGGTAGGCTTCCCGCTTAGATGCCTTCAGCGGTTATCCCTTCCGAGCATGACTACCCAGCGCTGCCGCTGGCGCGACAACTGGTACACTAGAGGCTCGTCCACTCAGGTCCTCTCGTACTATGAGCAGCTCCCCTCAAGTCTCCTTCGCCCGCTGCAGATAGGGACCGAACTGTCTCACGACGTTCTAAACCCAGCTCGCGTACCGCTTTAATGGGCGAACAGCCCAACCCTTGGGACCTTCTACAGCCCCAGGATGCGATGAGCCGACATCGAGGTACCAATCCCCGCCGTCGATGTGAACTCTTGGGCGGGATAAGTCTGTTATCCCCGGCGTACCTTTTATCCGATGATCGATGGCCCTCCCACGTGGAGCCACCGGGTCACTAAGGCCTGCTTTCGCACCTGCTCGACCTGTCGGTCTCACAGTCAAGCTCCCTTATGCCTTTGCACTCTTCGCCTGGTTTCCAATCAGGCTGAGGGAACCTTTGCACGCCTCCGTTACCTTTTAGGAGGCGACCGCCCCAGCCAAACTACCCACCTATCATTGTCCTGGAACCGGATGACGATCCTCAGTTAGAACTCTAATACTACAAGGGTGGTATTTCACCTTTGCCTCCACTCCACCCGAAAGCAGAGTTTCATAGGCTCCCACCTATGCTACGCATGAAGCACCAAAATCCAGTGATAGGTTGCAGTAAAGGTGCACGGGGTCTTTCCGTCCCGCAGCGGGTATCTGGCGTCTTCACCAGAACCACAATTTCGCTGAGTCTCTGGCCGAGACAGTGCGGCAATCGTTACACCTTTCATGCAGGTCGGAACTTACCCGACAAGGAATTTCGCTACCTTAGGACCGTTATAGTTACGGCCGCCGTTTACCGGGGCTTCGGTTCAAGGCTTCTCCTAGCAAGCTAAAATAACCCATCCCCTTAACCGTCCGGCACCGGGCAGGTGTCAGGCCCTATACGTCGGCTTACGCCTTTGCAGAGCCCTGTGTTTTTAGTAAACAGTCGTCACCGCCATTTCTCTGCGACCCACTTCGGCTTCAACCGCGAAGGCTTACACCTAATGTGGGCACCCCTTATCCCTAAGTTACGGGGCTAATTTGCCGAGTTCCTTGGCCAAAGTTCTCTCACGCGCCTTAGTATGTTCTACTCGCCCACGTGTGTCCGTTTACGGTACGGGCACCCAGTTATCAACGCTACGAGGCTTTTCTCGAAAGCATGGGCTCAGTCACTTTGTGGGGCTTACGCCCCTCGTACTCACTTCTCAGAGTCATGAAGGAACGGATTTGCCTGTCCCTTCCTCCTACAAGCTTGAACCGGGTAATCCGACACCCGGCTGACCTACCCTCCTTTGTCACCACTTCACTCCAACTAGGTGGTACAGGAATATTAACCTGTTTTCCATCGGCTACGCCCTTCGGCCTCACCTTAGGACCCGACTAACCCTGGGAGGACGAGCCTTCCCCAGGAACCCTTGGGCTTACGGCGAGGTGGATTCTCACCACCTTTATCGCTACTCATGCCGGCATTCTCACTTCCCAAAAGTCCAGGCCTCCTTACGGTAACCCTTCGATCCAATGGGAACGCTCCCCTACCGAACTCATGCAAAGCACAAGCTCCCGTAGCTTCGGCACCAGACTTGAGCCCCGATTCATTTTCGGCGCCAATCCGCATTGACCAGTGAGCTGTTACGCACTCTTTAAAGGTTGGCTGCTTCTGATCCTACCTCCTGGCTGTCTGTGCAAATTCACATCCTTTACCACTTAGCCTGGATTTGGGGGCCTTAGCTGACGATCTGGGTTGTTTCCCTTTCGACCATGGAACTTATCTCCCATGGACTGACTCCCATGCTAAGCAAAGCGGAATTCGGAGTTTGAGTGGGTTTGGTAAGCCTTTCAGCTCCCTAGCCCAATCAGTGCTCTACCTCCGCCCGCCATCACATGAGGCTATACCTAAATATATTTCGGGGAGAACGAGCTATCACGAGTCTTGATTAGCCTTTCACTCCGATCCACAGCTCATCCGACAGGTTTTCACCCCTGAGCGGTTCGGGCTTCCACAAAGGTTTTCTCTCTGCTTCACCCTGGCCATGGATAGATCGACTCGCTTCGCGTCTACCTCCAGTGACTATTTCGCCCTATTCAGACTCGCTTTCGCTACGGTTACACCTCTTCGGCTTAGCCTTGCCACTGAAGATAACTCGCCGGCTCATTATGCAAAAGGCACGCGGTCAGGCATTCCTTTGGAGCAAGCTCCTCAGGCATAGCCCTTCCACTGGTTGCAGGCAGAAGGTTTCAGGTTCTATTTCACTCCCCTCACTGGGGTTCTTTTCACCTTTCCCTCACGGTACTTGTTCACTATCGGTCGACGGAACGTATTTAGCCTTGGAAGGTGGTCCTCCCAGATTCACCCAACCTTTCACGTGGGCCGGGATACTTGGGAATACAATCACGGAAGACCCCATGTTTTCGCTTACAGGGCTATCACCCTCTTTGGCTTATCTTTCCAGATAATTCAGCTAGCATGGGGTTTTGTAACTTCCTGAGGAATCCACAGCTCCCTCAGAATGCATCCCACAACCCTCTATAAGCAACGCCTGTGAGCTTTAACACTCATAGAGTTTAGGCTCTTCCCCTTTCGCTCGCCGCTACTAAGGGAATCTCGGTTGATTTCTGTTCCTAGGGGTACTGAGATGTTTCACTTCTCCCCGTTCACTTCTTAGGGCTATGTATTCACCCTAAGATAGCCAAGGTTTGCTCGGCTAGGTTTCCCCATTCGGAAATCCCCGGATCAAAGCCTGCTTAGCGGCTCCCCGAGGCTTATCGCAGCTTGCTACGTCCTTCATCGCCGTCCGTCGCCAAGGCATTCACCATCTGCCCTACAAAGCTTAACTGTAAGGCATGAAAAACCTTACATTACTATACTACATAGCGCGCCTTGAGTTTCTCAGCACAATATTCAATTGTCAAAGATCTTCGTGCCTGATGCACGACACAAGCTGCATGATACATGATTCACCATCTACGGTGTATCTTGCATCCTGCATCTTGTAATGGAGGTGAGCGGAATCGAACCGCCGACCTCCTGCTTGCAAAGCAGGCGCTCTCCCAAATTGAGCTACACCCCCAATTCCAAAAAATTCCAAATCGAAAATTCAAACTTCCAAGTTTGTAACTTGGAGCTTGAGATTCGGACCTCAATAATGGTGGGCCTAGGTGGAGTCGAACCACCGACCTCACCCTTATCAGGGGTACGCTCTAACCTACTGAGCTATAGGCCCGAGAAAAATCTCAATTTCCACAAATTCTACATCATCTCTTATGAGAGCACCAACACTTAACAGCAGGCACTGCGGGTCCAAATAAGAACCAGCGAAAAACTTTCCGTATAAAGGAGGTGATCCAGCCGCAGCTTCCGCTACGGCTACCTTGTTACGACTTCACCCCAATCACCAGCCCTACCTTCGGAGCCTGCCTCCCCTTCGACAAGCTCAGGGGTTAGCTCAGCCACTTCGGGTAGAACCAACTTTCGTGGTGTGACGGGCGGTGTGTGCAAGGCCCGGGAACGTATTCACCGTGGCGTTGCTGATCCACGATTACTAGCGATTCCAGCTTCATGCAGGCGAGTTGCAGCCTGCAATCCGAACTGAGACGAGCTTTGGTGAGATTAGCTTCCCCTCACGGGTTCGCGACCCATTGTGCTCGCCATTGTAGCATGTGTGTAGCCCAGGACATAAGGGCCATGATGACTTGACGTCGTCCCCACCTTCCTCCGGCTTGTCGCCGGCAGTCTCTTTAGAGTGCCCACCTGAAGTGATGGCAACTAGAGATAAGGGTTGCGCTCGTTACCGGACTTAACCGGACACCTCACGGCACGAGCTGACGACAGCCATGCAGCACCTGCGCTGACTATGTGAAGACAAGCTCCACACCACCCCATGCTTTCACAGAGGCTTAAGCCAGCATGTCAAACCCTGGTAAGGTTCTTCGCTTTGCATCGAATTAAACCACATGCTCCACCGCTTGTGCGGGCCCCCGCCAATTCCTTTGAGTTTCAGCCTTGCGACCGTACTCCCCAGGCGGGATGCTTAATGCGTTAGCTGCGGCACGGAGGTTTACACCCCCACACCTAGCATCCATCGTTTAGGGCGTGGACTACCCGGGTATCTAATCCGGTTCGCTACCCACGCTTTCGTCCCTCAATGTCAGTACCAGGCCAGTTGGCCGCCTTCGCCGCTGGTGTTCCTCCCGATATCTACGCATTTCACCGCTACACCGGGAATTCCGCCAACCTCTCCTGGACTCTAGCTCCACAGTTTTAGATGCAATTTTAAGGTTGAGCCTTAAGCTTTCACACCTAACTTATAAAGCCACCTACGGACCCTTTACGCCCAGTAATTCCGAGCAACGCTAGCCCCCTCCGTATTACCGCGGCTGCTGGCACGGAGTTAGCCGGGGCTTCCTCTGGAGGTACCGTCAAATCTGTGGGATATTAGCCCACAGATCCATCGTCCCTCCTGACATGGGTTTACAACCCGAAGGCCTTCTTCCCCAACGCGGCGTCGCTGGGTCAGGCTTGCGCCCATTGCCCAATATTCCCCACTGCTGCCTCCCGTAGGAGTCGGGGCCGTATCTCAATCCCCGTGTGGCCGTTCACCCGCCAAGGCCGGCTACCCGTCTTAGGTTTGGTGAGCCATTACCTCACCAACAGCCTGATGGGACGTGAACCTCTCTATGGGTGATAGCTAGTTACCTAGCCACCTTTTACCCCTGTGTCCTCGGACACCGTGGTCTTATCTGGTATTAGTCCCAGTTTCCCGGGGTTATCCCAGTCCCAAAGGCAAGTTATCCACGTATTACTCACCCGTTCGCCGCTCAGTATATCCCGGGGTTACCCCCGAGACATCTTCGCTCGACTTGCATGTGTTAGGCACGCCGCCAGCGTTCGCTCTGAGCCAGGATCAAACTCTTCATTGAAACTCACAAATTGATGGCTAGCTCTTCATAGCCCGCTTGTGCCTGCTATTCAATTTTCAAAGAACTTTTTTTAATTATATCAATAATTAAAGGTTAATCTAAGTTAAGAGAATTGTATTATACTAGATGGAAGTTAGTTGTCAATATTCACACGCCCCTAAAAAACTTATTTCTAATAGTGATCTTGGACTAAAAAATGGTCTAATATCTTCTATTCTACGGTGATATACTTAATCTCATATATTTAAATATAAAAAACCGCATATTAATTTTTCATATTCCTCCTTATTTTACCATTTTAAATATTATAGCCTTTTAAATCCGATATTAAAAAACTGATCAATAATAGGTAAGCGCATTACGCGTTTCACGGACCGTAGTATAATGGTTTAGCGTAATGTTTAAAAGGTTTTCGAGTACCTTGAGCGTGTCCAAAATTATGCGAATTTTTGGACATGCGAAATTCCCTGAAAAAAGGCACTATTTGAGGTGCTATTTTTCGTGGCCCATCAAGGTTATCAGATGGTAGGTTTTTCTGTCGTCGTTGTCATTACAAATTCTCCATTTTTACAAATACCTATCTTGAGAGGAGCTCTCTTCCACTGGATCAATGGTATGAGCTTCTTTGGTGGTTTGCTTACGAATTCACAGCAAACAAGACTGCAAAGGAAGTTAAACTTTCCCAGCAAAGAGTTCATAAATGTTTTTCCACTATCGGGAAAGCCATCTACGATTATGAACAATCAGAGATGAATCAGTTCTTTGGTGAGGTGGAAGTCGATGAGAGTTATATAGGTGCTAAGTTTAAAAACACAAGAAAGAAGAACAGAGATTACTACAGGAAGATAAACGCAGTAAAACGCGGCAGAGGCGCTAAAATACTGCACCAACCGGTCTTTGGTCTTTACCAAGGGAATGGTCGAGTATATGTTGAATCTATAAAGGATGCAGAAAAGAAAACCCTCCAAGATATAATCAAGGGAAAGATTATGCTTGAGAGTGATGTTTATACGGATACTTGGAAATCTTACCGGGGTTTAAAGAGGGAGGGTTATCGTCATGAAGTAATTGATCATGGAAAAGAACAATACGTAAGAGAAAAGAAGGATAAGAAAATTCATATAAATGGTATCGAGGGATTCTGGGGTTATTTAAAAGAACATCTTCTTAAGCACCATGGAGTATCTAAGAGTAATCTTATATACTATGTAAAAGAACAAGAGTTTAGGTTCAACCAAGGGCATTTGAGTACAGATAGTTTCGTAGAGAAATTAGTGGTAATTTTAGTAAATTTTAGTCCGTGAAACGCGTAATGCCCTGGATTAAATTTTATAAAATGCTTCAAAAGTATTGCGTTAAAAGTTAAGAAAGGATAATATGATAATACAAATATTTAAGTAATTAATTCGATCAGAAATAATTTATTGGAATTTCAATATTAACTAATTATAAATTTCACTTAATAGTTCATCAGAAGTTCAATAAGGAAAACTTATCAATCAGTTTAAAAGTAAAATTTCACTCAAGATCTCATTAGTGTTCGAACAGACACAAAATTAAATCTTCTGGAAAAATCGGAATGGGTAAAATTATATGTGTTGCTAATCAAAAGGGCGGAGTAGGAAAAACGACTACAGTTATAAATCTTTCTGCATCGCTTGCTGCATCTCAGAAGAAATCGATCTTCATAGACTTTGATCCCCAGGGAAATGCTACAAGCGGTGTTGGCATTGATAAAGAAAAGCTAGAAAAAAGTATATACAACACAATAATCGGCGAGTTAAGTATAAGAGAAACCATCTTAGAAATTGAACCGCAAAACTTGGGTGGCTTTTTATGGGCTGCACCCTCAAATTCTTCTTTAACTGGTGCAGAAGTTGAACTCATATATATCGACAGAAGAGAATGGAAGTTAAAAGATGTAATCGAACCAGTTATAGATGAATTTGACTACATATTCATCGATTGCCCTCCATCCCTTAGTATTCTAACTGTAAACGCTTTAACAGCAGCAGACTCCGTGATTATACCGGTTCAATGCGAATACTATGCGATGGAAGGTCTTGGACAGCTCAAAAGAACAATTTCACTCATAAATCAACGACTAAACCCCGGGCTAGTGATCGAGGGCTATCTTTTAACAATGTTTGATCGGAGAAATAACATTTGTCACACGGTAGCAAATGAGGTACAAAATTATTTCAAAGACCAGGTTTTCCAGACAAAGATACCAAGAAATGTTAGACTTGCTGAATCACCTAGCCACGGAAAACCAGCCTTTCTATACGACCCCAAATCAATAGGTGCCACTAGCTATTTTTCGCTTGCTCAGGAAATAATTGCGAAAGATGGAGGTCAAAAGATTGAAGAAAGCTACTTTGGGTAGAGGACTGGATGCACTCATTCCAATCGATGAAGATAATGGTTTTATAATTGCCGGCATAGACCAACTTAAACACAACTCGTTCCAACCAAGGAAGGATTTTGATGACGATGCAATTGATGAACTTGCTTCATCGATTCGGGAAAAAGGAATAATACAACCTCTTGTTGTTAGAAAATCTGGAAACTATTATGAAATTATTGCTGGTGAAAGAAGATGGAGAGCCGCTCAAAAAGCGGGTCTTACAAAAGTTCCGATAATCTTAAAAGATGTTTCAGATAGCGAAGTTCTAGAACTTGCTTTAATCGAAAACCTTCAAAGAGAGGACTTGAACCCAATTGAAGAAGCTATAGCTTATGATCAGCTTATCGCAGATTTCGGACTTACCCATGGAGACATATCAAAAAGGATAGGTAAGGAAAGGTCCACAATAACGAATCAAGTCAGATTGCTTAAGCTTCCTGCTCAAGTTAAACAGGCACTGAAAAATGGTGAAATTACAGCTGGGCATGCACGCGCAATACTGAGTATTGATTCCCAAACTAAAGCAATCGAAATTCTTGAAATTATTCAAAGGAATAAACTCTCAGTAAGACAAACTGAAAAGATAATTCGAAACTTAACTAAGAAACAGGGAGAAAATAAAAAACCAAGTGATATCGATCTGTACCTCAAACATTTAACAGAAGAACTAAAACGATCATTAGGCACTCAGATTAAAATAATCGACAAGAACGGAAGTGGAAAGATAGAAATCGAATATTATTCAAAAGATGAGCTTGAGAGACTTATTGAAATGTTAACTACTGAAAAGTAAAATCATTTCAGCCTCGTTAAATCAACTAACTAAATGACCTTATAATGAAAGAGTATAGAGTTAAAGTAGAAGTAAAGCTGAAACCAGTAGTATTAGATCCTCAGGGAAAAACTGTCTTGAATGCACTTCACAATCTTGGTTACGATCAGGTGTCAGATACAAGAATCGGTAAGCTGATTGAGCTAAAGTTGACTAATAGCAATGAAGAAAATGTAATTGAGCAGGTAAAGGAAATGTGTAGCAAACTCCTAGCAAATCCCGTAATTGAGGATTTTTCGATAAAAGTAGAGTAAAAATTAACATGTTTAATTTCGGAATAATTCTATTCCCAGGTTCGAATTGTGATCATGATTGCTATCATGCAATAAGTAATGTATTCAAACAATCATGTGAATACATATGGCATGAAAACAAAGGTTTAGATAGATTCGACTGTATAGTAATTCCTGGAGGATTCTCATATGGAGATTATCTCAGGACTGGTGCCGTCGCCAGGTTCTCTCCAATAATGAGAGAAGTTGAGAATTTCGCTTCGTCAGGAAAACCAGTTATAGGCATTTGCAACGGCTTTCAGATCCTTGTAGAAACTGGCCTTCTTCCTGGCGCTTTTATTAAGAACTCAACTACTAAGTTTATCTGCAAGTGGGTAAATATCAGAGTGGAAAATAACTCAAGTCCTTTTACAAATCTCTTGAACGTTGGAGACGTTTTGAGGATCCCGATTGCACACGCTGAAGGCAACTATTTTGCGACAGAAGACGTTATAAGCAAACTTAAGGATAATTCACTCATCGCATTTAAATATTGTGACGAAGAAGGAATTGTTTCGAATAGCTCAAACCCAAATGGTTCATGTGAGAATATCGCGGGCCTTATGAACTCCGAAGGAAATATTCTTGGTATGATGCCACACCCCGAAAGATGTAGTGAAGAAATATTAGGTGGGACAGACGGAAAATCAATATTTGAATCGATTATTTCTTGGTTGAAAAATTCTACAGGATCAAAACAAATAAAAACTGGTAGGTTCTGACCGTATTTTTGGTAAAAAACGATTCTAGCCGATTGGTCTTTCGAATTGCAATATGCGTTTTCAGATGTTAACCCTTCCGCCCTTCGATCAGACTCAGGGCTCAGGGTGAACGTTTATTTTACTTCCTAATTCTCGACATAAATAGTGCTTTGACATTTAAAACCAAACCTCCTGAGCAAGGTCGAAAGATGAGAGGATACTACATCCAACAATAACCGAGAACTTCCGATCACGTAATCAACCAATAAATTACAAAATTGTTTGTGCTCATCGTGGCATACAGATTCCTAATTTGTCTCCCCGTTTTTTTGTGGTAACCTAAGTTGTTTAAACTACTATTAAATATAGAATAATCACAATGAGTGTATTAAGAGTAGATCAGAAAATAGATATTACTAATGAAATTTGTCCTATGACCTTTGTTAAAACCAAACTTAAGCTTGAAACCCTGCGCTCAGGCCAGATTTTAGAAGTTACCCTAAGGGACGGAGAGCCGCTCCTTAACGTACCTAAAAGCGTACAGGAAGAAGGACATAAAATTCTAGATGTTCGTCAAAATGGTGATCTCTTTACAATATTAATTGAGCGTCGCTAATGGATTCACCCTTAACAAGAAAAAAACAAACCGGTCAAGTTAGAAAAAGGGCAGATTCAGTTGCAGACTTAATTGGTAATACTCCCCTTATAAAACTTACAAAAGTCACTGAGAACCTGAGCAACGGCATTGAGATTTATGGTAAAGCAGAATGGTTTAACCCGGGTGGCTCAGTCAAGGACCGTCCTGCACTATGGATGATTCTTGAAGGAATTAGCTCCGGTGAACTTACACACGAAAAAATCATTATGGATTCCTCTTCTGGAAATACAGCAATAGCTTATGCAATGTTGGGCGCATCTCTGGGCTATGGAGTAGAGCTCGTTACTCCAGAAAATATCAATATAGAGAGAAAGAAAACCATTGAAGCATTCGGTGCGAAAATTATCTTTTCAGATCCATTAGAGGGTTCTGATGGGGCAATAAGGTTGGCAAAAAAATTAAAAAAAGAAAAGCCAGATAAATACTTTATGCCGGATCAGTATAATAATCCTTCAAACCCACTTTCACATTACGAAACCACAGGGCCAGAAATCTGGCAACAGACACGTGGAAGGGTTACACATTTTATTTGTGGGATAGGTACAAGTGGTTCTCTAATGGGTACTGGTAAAAGACTTAAAGACTACAACCCCAATATTAAAGTTATAGCTGTAGAACCTGCGGAATCACTTCACGGTCTTGAAGGTTTGAAGCACATGGCTACCTCAATTGTTCCAGGAATATATAATTCAAAATTCTCAGATGAAAACATATATGTCTCTACAGAAGATGCTTACTCAACCATGAAAGAGCTTCTTAAAAAAGAGGGAATATTCGTAGGACATTCCGGAGGTGCCGTTGTTCATGCAACCCTTGAGTACGCGAAGAGGATTAAAGAAGGAGTTATAGTTACCATACTCCCTGACAGCGGATTAAGATACTTGAGCGGAGGCATCTTGTGGTAAAAATATTAAAACCGACCTATGACGGAATAATTAAACATGCTGAATCAGGTTACCCAAACGAAGTTTGTGGAGTTTTGATTGGCAAGAATGGTAAAATAACAGAGTTTAAAGATTGCCGAAATTTAAATGGTGAAAGGGCGCGTGATCGTTATGAACTAGACCCTGTGTCGTTTCAGGAAGCAGATGATTGGGCAAGAGAAAATAAGATGGAGATCATAGGTATATACCACTCACACCCTGATCATCCATCAATCCCATCAGAGTTGGATAGAGCTAGGGCTTGGCCAGACTGGGTTTACATAATTTTCTCTATCGATACTGGCAAATATAACGATGCAAGAGCGTGGCTTCTTGATGATTTTGATTCCATTTTTCAGGAAAGAAAAATCGAGCTGATTTTAGATTAATGGGAGGATCATATTGGAACTTTCTGAAGATCAAATGTATCGATATAGTAGGAATATTCTTCTTCCTGAGATAGGAGGAATGGGGCAGGAACGGCTACTTCGCTCTAAGGTATTTTGCATTGGGGCAGGTGGATTGGGTTCACCAATTGCTCTTTACTTAGCAGCTGCAGGCGTGGGAACTATTGGGATTGCCGATTCAGAACAGGTCGATATTACCAATCTTCAAAGACAGGTTATTCACTTCACGGAGGATATTGGTAGACCAAAAACAATTTCCGCTAGAGAAAAGATTGAAAAACTCAATCCCGATGTAAAGGTAGTAGTTTATGAAGAACCAATCAAGAAAGACAATATTAGAGAAATTATCAGGGATTTCGACATCGTCCTTGATGGCTCCGACAATTTCCCGACTCGGTATCTTTTAAATGATGCTTGCTACTTTGAGAAGAGAACACTAGTATCTGGTGCCATACTCCGTTTTGAAGGTCAAGTATCTGTATTCAAAGCTCATACTGGTGGTCCTTGCTACCGTTGCCTATATCCAGAGATCCCACCGGCAGGCATGATCCCGAGCTGTCAAGAGGCTGGCATCCTTGGAGCCGTCGCTGGTATGATTGGTACTATACAGGCCGTGGAAACACTTAAAGAAATACTTCAAATTGGTCGCACCCTCTCAGGAAGGCTACTTATTTTTAACGCGCTGAACATGTCGATGGTAGATGTTAAATTAAATAGAGATCCGAACTGTCATCTATGTAGTAAAAAACCAACTATAAAAGACATGGTTGAATACGATCAACCTGCATGTGATTCAGACACATCGCCAATTTTTTAGATTCTCCTTTGACTCAACAATTCATTAGTGCTAGAATTGAAGTTATAAAATCACAGATATTTCGTTTCCAATGTCTGAAAAAGATCCCATCTCAATAGCGATTGACCTATTTCAAAAAGCCTATAAATTTCAGATGGATAACGATTTTGACCTAGCGATAGAATATTACAAAAGATCCATAGAAGCTCACCCGACCGCCGAGGCTTACACGTTCCTGGGATGGACCTATGGGTTTCAGGGTAAACTCCAAGAAGCAATTTCAGAATGTAAAAAGGCTATTGATATAGACCCTGAATTTGGGAACCCATATAATGATATTGGTGCCTATTTAATAGAACTTGGTAAGTATGAAGAGGCAATACCCTGGCTTGAAAAGGCAACGAATGCAAAACGCTATGAACCTAAACATTATCCACATTTTAATTTAGGAAGGATTTATCTGGCGAAGGGAATGATAAATAAGGCACTGGAAGAATTTCATAAATCATTGGAACACTATCCGGATTATCCACTTGCGAGAGAAGCAGTCGATAAAATAAAGCTATCCTTAAATTAATATTACCTTTGATCAGGCATTAAAATTTAACACTAACGAAAGATTGCTCTCTATTAGCAAGATATTAAACCTCCAAATGAACATGAATGATAAGGTAGTAGTTGTAACAGGTGGCGCGAGAAGAGTGGGTCGGGCTATAGCTCTTCTACTAGCAAAAAGGGGAGCAAGAATTGTAATCAATTATAACAAGTCAGAAACTGAAGCAAATCAACTTATAGACATCATAAATAATAAAAACGGGGAAACATCGATAGCTGTAAAGGCAGACATAACAAATCCCCTTGAAGTAAAAAAGATGGTTGACACAATCTTGGGTCATTTTAAAACTATAGATATCTTGATAAATAATGCCGGGATATATTATGAAACTCCGGTATGGGAAATTTCGGAAAAAGACTGGGACTTATTTATGAATGTCAATCTAAAGGGCCCATTTCTATGCAGTCAAGTCGTGGGAAGAATAATGTCGGAGAAGAGATCGGGGAAAATTATAAACATTACGGATTCGATTGAAATTTCTGACAATACCGTAAAAAGTATTCCATACATTGTTTCAAAAGCAGGCCTAACTATGCTCACGAAAGCATTGGCAAGGGTGTTTTCCCCCACAATTCACGTAAATGCCATCGCGCCCGGACCGGTTCTCCTTCCTGAGAATTTCAGCGAGAATGAAAAGAAGAAAGCCATCGAAAGCAGATATCTAAGAAGGATTGGAACTCCTCATGACATTGCTAATACGGTAATTTTTTTAATAGAGTCCGACTACATAACTGGAGAAGTCATCCACGTAGATGGTGGTACATAAAAGATACATCCGTATAATATTTAGCTGATTACAAACGCAAAAAATAAGTAATATTAATAAACTTGACAAGCCAAATACACTAACCAATACTTCTCTACTCATTTCTCATTCCCCTTGCCGAATTGCTAAATTGGAGTCTATAGATGAGCATTAGCGAAATCTTAAGAAGCACACTCTTAATAGGGCCTGAGATTTCGCTTATCCTTACCGGAATAATTCTCATAATTTTTGACCCTTTAATCAATGGAAAGAGAAAAAACGAACTTTTCTGGATAGTACTAATTGGTCTTGTTATAGCGTTTTTATTAAATCTCGAGAGATTACATACCGAAGCATCCGCGTTTTCAGGTGCACTTTCATTGGACGTGTTTTCCGGTTATTTCAACGTAATTTTCATAATTAGCTCGTTTTTTGCAGTCATCCTTTCAAGAGAATATCTCATAACAATGAATCTAAAATCAAATGAATATTATGCACTCATTCTATTTTCAACCTCCGGGATGATGATGTTATCGTCTGCGAAGGAATTTATGTCTATTTTTCTTGGTTTTGAAATCATGTCTATTTCAGTATATATACTGTCAGGTTTTAATAGGGAATCGATTCGTTCAACAGAAGCAGGCATCAAATATCTGATTCTAGGAGGATTTTCCTCTGCAATACTACTTTATGGAATAGCGTTAATCTATGGTGCTTCTGGAACTATATTTCTGGATGAGATTACATCAAAATTCGATGTGCAAAACCCCTTGTACTTAGCAGGCTCTGCCCTTATCATCACAGGTTTTATTTTTAAAATTGGTGCATTCCCTCTTCATCAATGGGTCCCCGACATCTATGAGGGAGCCCCAATGACCGTCACAGGATTTATGTCTGTGGGAGTAAAAGCAGCCGCGTTCGCGATTCTTCTTAGGGTTCTTCTAGAGGGTGTATATCAGATGGATGCAAACTTGATTTATGTCTTATGGCTAATATCAGCATTTACTATGACGATTGGCAACCTTGGTGCCATTGTTCAGAAGAGCATAAAAAGAATGCTCGCTTACTCAAGTATTGCTCATGCAGGCTACGCCCTTATAGGAGTTGTTGCAACTTTAAGGGGCGAGGAAATAGGTTTGAGTAGTGTACTCTATTACCTATTTGCTTACACCTTCATGAACCTAGGGGCATTTGGGGTTCTAGCGTATCTTTCTAGGGACGGAAAAGAATGCGATAATTATGAAGATGTCTCGGGTCTATGGAGCAAAAAGCCTCTCATCGCTATAGCTTTAAGTATATTCTTGTTTTCACTAGCTGGACTTCCTCCTACAATTGGCTTTTTCGCTAAATATCGTGTGTTTCTATCAGCAATCAAGGCCGACTTCTATTGGCTAGCCATCATAGGAATCTTAAACAGTGTGATTTCAGCTTATTACTACCTAAGAGTGCTTGTATACGCCTATATGGGGGAAGAAGAAGTCAAATTTCCCTCTTTTAAACCGGCTTCCGCTTTTGCCATCACAGTTCTCACGATTGCAACACTAATCCTAGGAATTTTTCCTTTTTATTCATGGGATTTTGCACTGAAGGCTGCAGCATCTTTCCTCCCAAATTGACATTCATAGTGTAAAAATCATCCTCAAATCATTTGACAATCGAACCCAACTCCGCTATTGTTTCAATAACTGAAAATATGAAGTAAATTATTAGGTTATTGAAATAACTTTTCTTTATTATTAAAATTTATATAGCAATGGCTAAAGTTAAAGGCTCAGCAGTTGAAAAAACACCGGATTACTTAACAAGGGAAATATTGGCAGCAACATTGTTTGCATTCGGTCTATTTTCATCTCTCAGTCTGATTTTTTACAGCACTGAATCAGGGTTGGATCTTAAGGGTACAATGGGTACGACAGGAGTGTTCATCTCTGAGATACTTGGTAAAGCATTTGGCATAAGCTCTTTTATCATTCCGATAGTGATGTTTTACACGGCGGTTTTAGTCTTTGTAAATAAATCCAGTTTGAACCTTTATAGGAAAGCAATCTCTGCGTTTATCTTTTTATTTGCCACGACTACAATCATAGGAATGATATTCAAAAACCAGAGTATCCTTGGATATGAACCACCTGGCGGTTGGATCGGTAACATACTATCATCGACTCTAAGAGAAAAAGCCGCTGGTGCGGTCGGTTCATATCTTATTGTGACTATTCTGATTTTGTTGAGCGTATTAGTGTTATCTAACCTCAGCCTTTCTCAAATATTGCATTTGAGTGGTAAGATTATTTTGTTCATATCTGAAACAACAACTTCCATATTAAAATTAATAGTCAGAGAGTGTAGATCTGTATTCGAATGGTTATTCGCCCTTTTTCAACAGGAGGATCCTGAAAGCAATCTAAGCACAAAACACAAAACCCTAAGTGAATCCTATATTAATATCAAAAGGATCCCCTCAGACGAAGTAGATGACAGGAAAAAACTACCACAGATTGTCCTCGAAAAGCCCACTAATGAATCAATCGAAAAACAAAGCATACACGTAACAAAGAGAGAAGATTTTGAACTACCACAACTTGAATTATTAGATCCCAAAGCCCAAGCGAAAATTGTGGTAGATAAGGATGCCGTATACGAACATGCACAATTAATCGAACAAAAATTAAGTGATTTTGGCGTCACCGGAAAGGTAATTGAGATAAGACCAGGTCCGGTCATCACGATGTTTGAGTATAAACCATCTCCCGGCATAAAAATAAACAAGATCGCGTCGCTTGCGAGTGATCTGGCGATGGGACTTAGTGCTCTAAGCATAAGAATAATCGCACCTATACCTGGTAAGGATGTAATAGGAATCGAAGTACCAAATTCAAGGAGAGAAACAGTTGTCCTGAGGGAATTACTTGAAGCCCAAGAATTTATTGGTAGCGAGTCAATCCTAATTGTGGCGTTAGGGAAGGATATCTCGGGCATTCCATTTTATATGGACATAAGGAAAGCCCCTCATCTCATGATAGCAGGAACGACTGGATCTGGTAAGAGCGTATTCCTACACACCATTATAACGAGCATGCTTTATAAAGCCACTCCATATGAGCTAAAGTTCATAATGATAGATCCAAAAATGCTTGAACTGTCGATTTATGAGGATATTCCGCACCTACTACACCCAGTAGTTACGAGTCCGAAAAGGGCAACAGCAGCCCTTAGGTGGGCGGTAAGGGAGATGGAAGAACGTTATAGGTTCTTGTCAGGAGAGGGTTTTAGGGATATAGAAAGCTACAATAAGTCTATTGCAAAAGCCACCTCCAGCGATAATCCACGAATACAATTACCATATATTGTTATTGTTATTGACGAACTTGCGGACTTAATGATGGTTTCGCCGAGTGAGATCAGAGAATCAATAACTAGATTATCGCAGATGGCGAGAGCTGCAGGTATTCATCTGATTGTTGCCACTCAAAGACCTTCAGTAGACGTAGTAGCAGGCCTTGTAAAAGCAAATTTCCCAGCAAGAATATCCTTCCTTGTTTCATCAAGAGTTGATTCTCGAATCATATTGGACACAATGGGTGCTGAACAACTATTGGGAAAAGGCGATATGCTCTTTCTTCAACCCGGCACTTCAAAGCTACTGAGGATTCAGGGAGCTTTAATCTCCGACGAAGAGAGACGGAAAATAACAGATTTTCTCAAATCTCAGGCCCAACCGGAATACAATCAAGAAATTACAAAGATCGAAGAAAAGGAAGATTCTACAGAATTCGAAGATGAAAAGGACGAATTATATATCGAAGCATTGCGAATCATCACAGAAACCAGACAAGCATCGATTTCAATGCTCCAGAGGAAGCTCAGAATAGGTTATAATAGAGCTGCACGTATTGTTGAAATTATGGAAAAGGAAGGAGTCATTGGTCCTCAGGAAATTGCGGGCAAGCCTAGAGAGGTCTATTTAGAAATTGATCAGATAAATCAAAGGCAAGGAAAGTGAGACCTATTTTTACTTTATCAATTATTTTTTTTGCACTAACCCAAATCGTGTCGCCTCAAGAGAATGACAATCTTGAAGCAATAATTGACCAAATTCAGCAAAAATACGAAAAGATAACCGATTTCAACTCTAAATTTACACAAGAAGCTACAGTGAGAGCGTTAAATCAGGTACAAAAAGCCAATGGTGAGGTATGGTTTAAGAAACCGGGGAAGATGAGATGGAACTATTACAGACCTAAAAAAGATCAGATTGTATCTGATGGTATAACCTTATGGATTTATAACGAGGAAGAAAATCAGGTTATTGAATCTTCCTTATCTGAAGTAATGGACACCCAAGCCACAACCACATTACTTTCAGGCTTGGGAAACTTAAAAGAACTATTCAATCCAAGCTTCTCTAAAGACCACCAATTTAAGGAGAACGAGAGTCATCTAATTGACCTTCTTCCAAAAGGGGAAGGCGAGGAATATAGTAAATGGACAGTAGCCGTTGACAAGAAAAGCCTTCTTGTAGAAACAATATACCTCTATGATCCTTTTGGGAACTTAACAATTATTAGATTGAGAGATATCCTAACGAACAAAGGTGTTCCCGACTCCAAGTTTAAATTTAATGTACCCAAGGGGGCTGAAATTGTTAGACTCCCCCCTTCCAAAAAACAATAAATATTATTGAGTAAATAGAAATTTGAGAGGGAAACCCGATGCGATTTATATTTTTTAAGACAATCATTTTCTTCATAATTTTTTCGCTTTTTCTCGATTAAGTTATGGTCAACCGGGAGCCGGGTATACATTAACAGA
>JALLOG010000269.1 GCA_027717645.1 Desulfobacterota bacterium AH_259_B03_O07 | reverse complement strand
GGTAAGCCTAAACCTTAAGGTATCGAAGATCGAGAACAATTAATTTAGAAACACCTGGTTCAACGAAAGCATGCCCCTTGAGGGGAATTCCCAATATACGATAACAAATAGTACTTATTAGAAAGGTGGTCTAGCCTGTAAAACTTGGACTCGTTATATATTGAAGCGCCGTTAGGTAATACATTATGTGAGTCTATTCTACCCATAAATAAGGCTTCACAAGAGTAATAGCCCCAAGAATTACGTTAATACTAACAAGTGTGATAAGATAGAGACCCAATATCTATATGACTCTCAGATAGTATCGACTGAAACAGAACAATTATTTTAAATCAATTCGTAGTGAAAGCATATGTATATAGATGAATGATGCGACAAATATGAATTAAAGAATCGATTTAATTACTCATGAAAATACTTATTTATACACATGAATTCCCTCCCTTTTTGGGAGGTCTTGCAACAACAAGTCATAAGCTAGCAACTGGGTTTTCTGAGGCAGGGTTAGAAGTAACTGTATTAGCTCCCCGCTATTCAAACAAAGATAAAGAGCTTGATATCGAATACAAATTCCAGGTTAAACGCATGATAGGACTTTCTAGAAATCATGGCATCCCTATACCCATACCAGAAATTTCGGGACTATATTCCCTTTATAAAGCTATTCCCAAAATTAAACCAGACGTATTACTTCTCATCACAAGGGAAGGACATACAGCTGGTGGGCTCCTTCTCGATTATCCCTTTAAGGTTATCGTAAGGGTAGCAGGCTATGAAGCATACAGATATCTTCTTGGTAAAAAAACATTCAATAGACTGCTAAGCATACCAATCAGAAGACTCTATGTGAATGCATCGAAAATAATAACTCCCAGTCGTTCTACCCAGGAGTTATTGGAAATGGCAGGTATTCCCGTGAAGAAAATAAGGATAATATATAACGGCGCAAATAATGAAATGATTTCCCGTAAACCTGACCATGCTGCTTTAGAAGAGCTTAAAAGAAGATTCAATATTAAAAAAGGCGAGAAATTAATTTTATCGGTTTCCAGATTAGTGCGGGGAAAAGGTCAGGATGTGGTGATACGGGCATTGCCAAGGATAATAAAAGAATATGGAGATGTAAAATACCTAATCGTGGGTGAGGGAAGATATGAAAGAGAGCTTAAGAAATTGGCCGATAGGGAAGGAGTAAGATCCAGAATAATATTTGCGGGTCCCGTACCAAATAATGAAGTCATACATTATTACGATCTATGTTACCTTTTCATAATACCAAATTTCTCTGTAAAAGGAGACGAGCATATAGAAGGTCTCCCCAATGTGATTTTCGAATCTATGTCAAGGCAAAAGCCAGTTATTACAGGCATTCCAGGCGGTGCAAAAGAGTTAGTTGAAAATGGGGTTAATGGATACGTTGAAGACGGAAACAATATAGACAAAATCTCTGGCCATATTTTGGAACTTCTTCATAATGAAAAAAAAGCAAAAGAATTTGTCTATCATGGAAAATTTTAAGGGGCATTCAGCCGGAAAGATGGGCTACCTTGAATTTAGGTTTAACCCGGATGATGTATTCGTAAAAATTGATAGGAGTAGCAGTCGATTTAATCTTAAAGTTATGACGCCCTTTTTGGATACCAGACTAGTTGAGTTTGCTTTTAATAAAATTCCTGCCGACATGAAGATAAGAAACGGTACTAAAAAGTATATTTTGAAAAAGCTTGCAAATAAATATCTCCCTCCTGAGCTTCCACTTGATAGAAAGAAGGGATTTAACCCGCCTCTGTCTGTTTGGTTAAAAAAACAATTGTTTAGTGACGTGAGAGATTATCTTCTAAGTGGGGATGAGATTTTCTTTAAAAGGGCTTATGTGGAAAAACTAATAAGCAAAAACACAAGTGCTTGGCATGATGTTAGCAAAAAGATATTCGTTTTGTTGATGTTTAAGATTTGGGAAAGGAATTACTTAACTGGGAATTAATATCTCAATAGGGGCTATTTGGTTATTCAAATCCTACTTTTCTCTCCTTTCGAAAAATGAGGGTAACTCGATCTAGGGG
>JALLOG010000268.1 GCA_027717645.1 Desulfobacterota bacterium AH_259_B03_O07 | reverse complement strand
ATTGTATCATATCTTTTATTCATCAATATTTTTATTGATAGGCGGGTCAGGAAAACGAAATTTATCAAAGCTCTTTTTTTTGCATAAGTGGAACCCATTTTCACTTTAACTTCCACGTTCATTTGATCGAGATCATATTGATATTTCTCTACCAATGACTTTATAAATCCTTGTCTAACAATCTCCTCTGGCGTTAGCTTTATCCATCTTTGTCTCTCTAGACAAAAAATTCTTTTATCCATTTCATCGATTCGAATTTGCAATTCGCTCATCTTACACTGTATTATAATATAAATTGAATCACATGTACTCGTTCAGTACGTTAGTGACACATTGCCTCCTTTTGTTTTTGTATTTTCCAACCAATTCCGATAATACTCATTTGGGGTTAGATAATCAATCCCCTGATGTGGTCTTACATTAACCCATTTTATGCATAAACCTTTCGCATTAATTCGCAAGCATAAGGTCATGTCAACGAATACTTCCTCCAACTCAAACCGAGCTTGACAAAAGGGGTGCAGTACATTTCAACCATGGCTCTTATTTAATTAAGTTGATTCTTCATGTGTCAAATACAAAAATTTTAGTCTGAAAGGCATCTGTGCTATGAGAATTTAGAGGTGAGCCCAAGGATTGTCCTCATCAATTTCAGGCATAACGCTTATCTTTGTGCGACTCGATGGGGTTAAACCGAATTCTCGCAAGCCTATCAAAATTCTATTCCACGCATCTCTGACAAGTGCTACATTCGGATCGGTAATTAAGATAGGGCTACCATGCTTATTCGTTCCTGCTATAATCTTAGGTTGTTTCTTTAGATTTTTCATCCCCTCATCATAATCAACCATAGCATCACAGATAAGCCTCAATAAAAATTTATCCGCCCTGGTTAAGACACGCATTAAATTAAGTTCATGACCTACTACATCCCAATGCTTTTTCGCCTCTTTAGATAACCCTGTAATATATTTTGGTATTTCCAAATCCGGTTTCGGCTCATTAACAGTCGCTCTATCCTTTCTATACGTCCCTTGAACGATATGGAGATTCGTTGGTTTTCTTTTCCGACCTGATCTTCCTTTTTTTCCTCCCATTAATCGTTACCCCCCCTGGCTCATTTTTTGACAACGAAAAAAATTGCTTGCCCAACCGGTTTACCGCTCACAGGCTCAGAGATGCCATACCCCCTACCCCTAAGCCTTTAGAATTCCCATTCTTTTGTTTTCAATTTCGCCTCCGCCTCTTGCAAACTAATTCTTTTATTTACCGAGAAGTCTGAATGTAGCAGCACATGGGCCACCTCGTGAGCTGTTACCTCCCGCACATAGGAATATGGACGGGATTCTAAATCTGGAGACAAATAAAAAATTGCATCTGTAAATTTTTTCACTCGTGATACACGCCCAGCTAACCTTTTATCGGGTATTTCAATGATGATTTTTCCATCAGCAAATAATTTTTTTAAAACTTCATATTCACGCTCGTTAATTGCACACAGCACTTCACATAAAGCCTTTACTCGCTTATCTTGACCCTCATCAGGTATCAATTGTTTCGTCGTTAACAACTTATCCCGAATTAATTGTAATTGGGAGCGTAAAGGCTTCCCAACCGGCACGGTATGTGCTTTTTCAAAACGAATCTGACTCTCGATTTCTTTTAACTTTTCCCGTCTTTCTTGACTAACTGTAGCTTGTCTATCTTTTTTCCCTTTCGTTAAAAAATATTTAGAAATTTCATAATTTAACTTATCCATATTCTGTCTCTGCATTTCTTCAATACGTTTATAGGAATTGGAATCCATTAACCACATTTAATCACCTCAGACACTTTTACTTGCTTCCTCTGCATTTCCTCTAGTCTTTTTTACTATAGCGTCAACTGTACCGGCTTTTAATCGCCGGGCATATTCAACTTCACTATAAATTTTAGACGTCAAATTATCACCTAGAAACTTAAAGCCGTCAGATCTGTACCACAATTCCCGGAAGTGTTTTGGAATCAATTTAAAGTCCAAAAATCCAATCCGAACCACCTCTTTTAGCCAAAGAGCAAAGCCAGAACTCGGAT
>JALLOG010000267.1 GCA_027717645.1 Desulfobacterota bacterium AH_259_B03_O07 | reverse complement strand
GAATAGATTGGGATTTTTATGTATACGCTTGTCCCTTCGCCTTCAGTGCTTTCTATACTGATTTCTCCACCGTGGTCGCGTAAAATACTTTTAGCTACGGAGAGCCCTAATCCTGTCCCCTTACCAGAAGGCTTAGTGCTAAAAAATGGCTCGAACACGTGTGGAAGAATGTTTTGTGGTATGCCCCTACCCGTGTCAGAGATTATAATATCCGCGATATCTTCTTGAGTTCCATTATTGACATTGAATGATATCTTTCCTCTCAAGTTTTATTGCAGGTTTCTTGAGGAGAGGCTTTATTATCTCAATCGACTCTTCGATAATAGAGGATATTTTCACAGGACGTTTTTCATTTTCAGGCTTACTCGCAAATTTTAGAAGTCTCTGCATTACCTTCTGTCCACAGAATATCTGCCTTTCAATAGAGTCAAGCTTTTCCATTATGCTTGAATAATCTTCAACTCTAGGAATGTCTTCTTTAAGCATCTGTACCCTGAGAAGCATTGATGCAAGAGGTGTTCCCATATGATGTGCCACTCCTTCTGCCATCTTTCCTACAATCTGAGCTTTTTCTAGTTCTACTATTTTGTTTCTTAGTGCTACTCTTTCCCTTATATCTCTTATTGTTTCAAAAAACATGCCACCTTCCGCATGCATATACGATAAAGCTACACTTACATAAATTCTTTCACCGTTTACCAGTATTTTTTCCATCTCGTGATCCAGTAGCTTGCTTCCTTCTTTTACACTTTTTAGTATTTTAGAAAATTTATCTTTGTTATTAGGTGGTATAATTTCCGAAATGTTGTCAAGCTTTTTTTTATCTTTACCGCAAAATAATTCTTTGGCTTCCTTATTGATGGTAACAACCTTCCCTTCCTCATCATATACCAAAACAGCATCGGTTATGTTATCCATAATGGTCTGAAGTTTGTCCTCACTTTCACGAAGTACTTGCTCAGTCTTTTTACGCTCAGTTATGTCAACTATTGAACTTAGGACCATTACCCCTTCGGGTGTCATGATTGGGCTTAGACCAATCTCGACAGGAAACTCGATACCATCTTTGCGCAAGGCGAGGAGGTCACGCCCCACCCCCATTGGCCTTGCCGTAGGGTTGGCAAAGTATTTGGTTCTATAGTTCGCATGTTTTTTACGAAAGCGTTCAGGAATTAATATTTCTACTGTTTGCTCAATCAGGTCCCCCCGATAATAACCGAACAATTTTTCCGTCTGTTTGTTAACGAGTTTAATTTTGCCCTCTTGATCAACCATTACTATTGCATTTGGAACAGATTCAACAACCAACCGAAATCTCTCTTCAGCTACTTTGCGTTTGGTTATATCGAGTATTATTGCAACGAAAACCGGTGAACCATTAAAAGTTGAAGTCTGGAGATGCACTTCTACAGGGTACAATGACCCATCCTTCCTTTTATGGTCGGTGCTAAACTCGATTTTTTCTTTTTCTCCTGTTAGTAGGGGCTCAATCAGGTTTTCAAGAGACTCAAGGGTACACACAGGGTTGATGTCAGCCGGCGTTAGAAGGCTTAATTCGTCCATCGAATATCCAAGATTTCTTCTTGCACCTTGATTTACTAGTAAAAATTTAAGGGTTTCAGTATCGAATATGTAGATCTCATTCTGGGATTCTTCCACAATTCGACCAAGGTTTGTTACCAGTTCATCCGATTTCTTCCGCTTTGTTTCAAAATCTTCTAAGTCAGCATTTCGTTGCCGTATCTCTAATAGTTCATTTATTAGTTCCTTCTTTGTCTTATTTGTATCTTTCATCAGTTGAATCCTTAAGATACAAAATCAGTATCCTTAATGTATATTTCAATAAACTTTAGAAGACCTGAAGTCGAATTCTGATAACATTGTCTTTCCATTCAGTTTTAATTTTAAACATCTCCAGCTTTTTGTGGAAACATACCATTAGTACCTCCTTTCCTGCTTCTGCTTGTAGCCTTCTTTTTTGTGGGCATTTTGTTTATTATACCTCCCTATTTTAAATGATTTATTAAAAAATATAGATTTGATAATAATAATTAAATAGCGTCTTCACCGCGCTCACCGGTTCTTATCCTTATGACTTC
>JALLOG010000266.1 GCA_027717645.1 Desulfobacterota bacterium AH_259_B03_O07 | reverse complement strand
TCATCTGAAATCCGCAATTGTTAAAATATCATAGAGGTTACCCTATATTATACCATTCAAAATATTGTTAAATAATGTTTATTTACAATATCCATCCTAGGCTGGTTATTCATTAATCGTAATACAATTATAAGGAACAGTTTAGCTATTTTCCTCCAAGCGCAATTATGTATCTGTTACCCTGCGAGTGAAGTAGACATGTTGTGTGCTACATTGCTCTTCAGAACTTTCATCGTTGGTGATAGTACTGTCTCTGTAAGCTGATGCCGGGGGAACAACGTTGAGTGAAAAAAAGACAAAGATCGATGAAGTTACCAAGATGGTAATTATTAAAGCTACTGCTATGATAAATTTCTTCATCTCTTATTCCCCAATTTCTCGGACTTTGCTTATATATAGTATGCAATCGGTGTGCCAAACACCACAACATGGTCTAAACAGTCGTAACTCCCTGAGTATTAGGGAGTTTTTAATTTTAAATCAAATTATTACAGGGATTGAGAACAAATTATCGTAAATATTGTTTACTGGGCGGTAAACAAAGTTAACGGTTACAAGCGCACATTTTTTGGTGATTTAAAATAACGCCGCAATTTTTAAACGTTGTTTCGATTTCAGGATAACTCATGTAATAGTGCTTGAGCCTCTTTCAAATCCGCAGTATCAAACCCTTCTTTGAACCAGCCGAAAGCCTCTTCTAGCATTGCTCTTGCCTCTTCTTTTTTGCCTTGATTTTGCAATAAGCGACTTAAGCTAATCACTGCTCGCAGCTCCAAGGATTTATTAGCTTGATTTTGTGCAATTTTAACTGACTTCCTAAAACAGTTTTCTGCTTCGTCTTGATTTTGTTTTGAGAGATCAGAAATCAAATGACCTTTTACCCTAAATAAATCAGCTTCGCAATGATATTCTTTATTTTCTTTAATTAAATTCTCTGCCTCAGAGAGAATTAACATAGCTTCATCACACTTGCCTATTTTCCTGTATGATTCTGCTAGATACACACCATATTTAGGGCGCCACATCTCCATACCAGTACTTTTGTAACCGTCAAGTCCTTTTTGCATATTTATAATTTCATGTTCTTTGGATCCTTGCTCGACCATTGCCCAACCGCGTATGAAATTACCAGCTGCGAAATAGTGTGGAAATCCTTGCTCATTTGAGAGTTCAATTTCTTCATCAGCAAGTTCTATGACCTTTAATGGATCCCTGAGGAATAAATGAAGCCATGCGCCAAAAATCAACGCGTAGACAATGCTGTGCGGATGAGAGAGTTCGCGTGCCATTTCCAGTGCCTTTTGAAAATTCTTAGAGGCGCGATCCGGATATCCAAGTTGCCACAATGTCAAGGAAGACCAGCATAAACAAGTAACTGCTGGATCACGTGCTGCTTGAAAAGCTTGAGAGCGGTGTTTGTCGGGATCGTAGAGGGAAAGCGCTTTATCCAGGTTAGCTTGTGCCGAGACTGGATTTCCCATAGTGTAATGCGCTATTCCAACCCCAAGGTAGGCTTCAACAAGAAATGCCAGGTGTCCTTCTTTATTAGCCAAGCTCATTAATTCATCAGCCAATTCAAGAGCTACCTGCAACTTAGCTCGAACTAAATAAAAGGTTAATAAACCACGCAAAGCTGACAAAAGTTGAGGTGTTTCACCAACCTCTGTGCAAAGCTCACGAGCCCTGTTGTAAACTTGCTCTACTTCGGGAGATCCGTAACCTTTAGTAGCCGTCAGAGGAACTCCCAATGTAATTTGCAATTCAAGTTCTTGTTTTATAACTTCATTGCTACGAGGGAGGGTTTTTAGCATATTCAAGCACTTATTAAGATGACCAATGGCTTCTACATTGGCCGAGCGCTCGACGGCTCTTCGGCCTGCCTGCTGCCAGTAAGGGATAGCTTTATCGCTTTGCCCAGCTTCCGCATAGTGATGGGCAAGTATTTCAGGGTGAGCCTCAGCTATTTGGGGAAACTTTTTAGCCATAGTATTTGCTATTTTCTTATGATACTTTCTTCTTTTACTTTTTAACAATGACTGATAGGCTGCATCCTGAATCAGGGCGTGCTTGAAGATGTACGTAGCCTGAGGCGGATGACCCCTCTGGTAGAGAAGTTCAG
>JALLOG010000265.1 GCA_027717645.1 Desulfobacterota bacterium AH_259_B03_O07 | reverse complement strand
AAAATATGGATACCCGATTTAAAGCTTGTCCCCGATGTTTTAATCGGGGAACTGGATATGACAGATGAGAAAATTCCTGGAAACTTTAACATCCATTTTTTGTTTTTGTCCCCAAATTACGTGACATTTACAGCAATGACAATACTGGGTATACCCTGTAGAAAGCTACAGGGAATTTTCAAGTTAAATCTACAAGTCAATGAAATTACAAACCGCCACCAGCAAGCCTGGAATCGCACATGTAGCGGAGGACTTTAGTCCTCCATTCTTTGTCATCGCCGAACTCTCCCCGCTAAATACAGGCGTGGACGGACTCTATCGAGGATACAAGGTTGGAAAACCTCGACTGCAAAGCTATCGTGTTACCATATAATCCTTCGACCCTAAGACTAGCTCAGGATGGGTCCTTCTGATTACATACAGGAAAAAAAAGTGGGGCGTTCAATTGAACGCCTCTCTGCTTAATTCTTTTCGGCTAAAAGTTTGTCGATATGAGTTTTAAAGGCGCTGAAAGGCTGTGCTCCTCGTACATACACACCAGTCATCTCTTTTTTGCCGTTGTCGGTTTTTCCAATGAAGAAACTGGGTGTTCCTCTCACCCCGTATTTCTGTCCTGCTTCAAAGTCTTTGTTTACTTCAGCTTCTTTAGTTTTGTCCTCCGCACACTTCCTGAATTGGTCTTCATTCAAATTTAATTCTTTCGAAGAATTCAAGACACTATCGACATCAAGCTTAGTAGGATTTTCAAAGAAGAAATCATGAACCTCCCAGTATTTTCCCTGCTCTCCGGCACAATTTGCAGCTATTGCAGCAGGCATAGCCTTTTTATGGAAACCCAATGGATAGTCTCTAAATACTAATCTTACCTTGCCCTTGCTAATGTATTCCTCGTCAATTTGTCCCAAAGTATTATCGTAGAACCTCTTACAAAATGGGCATTGATAATCGCTGAACTCAATTATAGTTACGGGAGCATTCGGATCTCCTTTTATAGGATCATCGTCAATACTTACCAACACATTTTGTGGCTGGCTCGGCGGTGCATTCGGACGGGCCCCCCGTACAGGCTGGGATTTTATCTCTTTCATTTGTCCCAGCACGTTGGCAACATCCTTATTTATTACAACAATATCCGTCTTCATGGAATTGAGCTCAAAAACGGCCCAGGCGCTTAGCAAAATGCTTATTAGAACTCCAAAACTAATTAAACTAAGAAATGTATTCATCTGATATTAGAAACCTCCTAAGAAATTGATAATGATTTTAAATTATATAGCTAATTTTTATTTTGTAAATTTAAACTTTTCAATGAAAATCAAGTTCGTTCGCAATGACAAATTAGGTATCGCTTCACGGAGTTTATACTAAGCACTTCGATTTAACTCAGTAAAGGCTAGTCGAAGTGTTCGCTATCACATATCGGAGCAGAGACCATTAGGTCTCCATATGTGAATGACCGATTAAAACTTACGGGTACATGCTTAAGCGGGGAGCATTCGGGCATGACAAATGGAGTATCGCCTATATGATTCTTAATTCATGATAGCCGGGACTTTCTAGTCCCGGATTGATTGGGGAATAAAAAAATTAATTAATAATTCAATAACTCATGCCTAAATGACTATTGCTCGAAGCAGTTTCCGATTAACCAATCTCGGGAACGAAACCGCCGAATAGGAGGTTTCGGTCAAACTGTTCCCTGTGCATTCAACACGAGTCATACCTCGCTCCTCTTCTGTCACACTACACGAAAGCGGGGTATCCAACGTCTGTCATCTCAACCGCTTCGAATAATATGAGAAGTGGGTCGCATTCGATTTATAATTACGGAGTTCATGAAATCAGTATCATAAAATATTCGCCGTATATTTTGCATGTGAGAGATCTTGTTATTTAATAAAATATTTCTGAGCAGTTTCACTCTTTTATGCAATATACAAAATTAAAAGTCACCATTGAAAAAGGGCAAACATTTAAGGCCACCTTTGTAAAGGGGGATTTTGTTTAAAGCTTATCCAATAAGTGACTGAGATTTTCAATGTTTATTCAGATAAATGAAAAAGAAAAATAATTGTAATGGATCAGTTTTTACACAATAGAAGGAATTTCTTACAAGAGAATCCTTGTAAAAATTATATTGGATTGATA
>JALLOG010000264.1 GCA_027717645.1 Desulfobacterota bacterium AH_259_B03_O07 | reverse complement strand
TACTAAAAAGGTGAACGAACAACTCCTTTCACGGGACTTTAACCCGCTAGTTAAACAGCCGTTGACGGCATACGGTCAAATCTCTTGTTGACAAGTTTATTAATAAATAAATCGCAAAAAGCATACGCGAACCTTTTTTTGAAACAGGAACTGTCTCTATTTTTTTAGAATATATTAACAAGGAGTATTTAATTTCCAGAAGCATCAGTCACTAATTAAAGAGATAAGTGAAGCAGTTATTAAGTTTATTCATAACTTATAAACAAAAGATTTCACCCCTTCCCTTTTACTCGACTGGTTCTATTATCGCTGACATAGATCCATTGCTACGGGGCATCCTCCAATCTGGCCCATAGGAAATGATTTGGTCCTTCTTTCTTAGAGCATTTTCTTTCGAAGATGAATAAACAACAACTCTACCAATAATATCAACTGTCAGAGCCTTTTCGAAAGCCTTATCTTTGCTGTATTGGAATAAATCCATCAACATCTCAATAACATAATCATATGTATGCACATTATCATCTAATAAAACTACATTATATTGAGGGCCAACATTTTGCGATTCTTCTAATTCCGTAATGTCTTCTAATCTGATTTTTGGAACGTCCCGTGTCTCGAAGTCGAAAACTACATAATTAAGGCAGAATTGATTTTGTACCATTATTCCCACGGTATTGCTCATATATTAAAAATAAAACTTTTTTTTTGTAAAATTATAGATTCGAAACGAAGGGGAGGCAATTCTTTCTCACAAAAAAAGCAACCATCCCTATTTTTTAAAGTATCTTAGAAAACCACTCAGATGCAAGCTCAAGATCAACTTTTGTAACTGTTATTGCCTGGATTTTCATAATCATTACTGGCATTTTGAACCTTATAAATATAGTCATACTAAGATCATATAAATTTTACTTTTCTCTTTCCATCTAAAACTATTATTTCAAATTTATTGAGAATGAAGAATAATAATTAAGATGCTGGATACCCAGGTTAAAAGGAAATACGATTTGATTGCCCATTATTATGATGAAAGATGGAAAGGATATCTTGATGCAACTCACAAGGTTGCTATCGATTTACTCAACCCAAAGAACACTGACATTATTTTGGATGTCAGTGGAGGGACCGGACTACTGTGTGAAAAAATCGTTACTAAGCTTGACAATAAAGGAAAAATATTCTTAATCGACATTTCAAAGGAAATGTTGGAGAAGGCTAAAAATCGTCTAAGCCAACATAAAAATATTATAATAAGGCAAGAAGATGTGCATAACCTAAATTTTACCGAGAATTATTTTTCAAAGATAGTAAATATCAGTTCCTTTCATTACTATACGAATCCCCAAAAAGTACTTTCTGTTTTTCATAAAATCCTTAAGAAAAATGGAGAGTTAATACTTGTGGACTGGTGTAGAGATTCCATTCACTTTAAAGTTCACGATCTTTTTATGAAATTATTCAGCAAGGAGTATGTAAAAACATACTCGTCAAAAGAATTAATTTTTTTACTGGAAGAGGCAAATCTCCAAATAGGAAAAGTCGTTTCTTTCACACATTTTCTTTGGAGACTTATTGGTATAAAAGCGATAAAATGCTAATGACGCGGCCGGTAACATGGCCGCTGCAAAGAGAGGACATTCTTCAACGGAGGATGTCCAACCTCGAGAGATCTACATATTTACGGAATTTTGCAGTCCCTATAAAGATACAACCAATCCTTTTGAAGTACCCGAGAATTTTTGTGGGTGGGTTACGGTCCAACCTTAACTGGAGCATTCAACCCTTTCAAAATCCTTGGGAAAGCGATCGGAGAATTTCTTTAAATACTCCTGCACCTTAATCGACAATCCAAGCGCCTTTATCGTAGAACTCTTCGAGTTTCTGAAGATACGGCGCAATGTCAAAATTGTTTTGTTTTAGCCAATCATTGTTGTAGTAGGTGTCAAGATAAGGGTCTCCAGAATCGCAAATTAAAGAAACAACACTGCCGCTGTTCCCCTGATTGTTCATTTCAGACATTATTTGGCAAGCCGCGTACATATTTGTGCCTGTGGATCCACCGCATTTTCTGTTGAGCAATCGCTCAGAAATTAGCAATTAGGGTAGAGTAGAGAGCAGGATACAGCAACCTGAGGTCTGGCCTATCTGTTGCCGC
>JALLOG010000263.1 GCA_027717645.1 Desulfobacterota bacterium AH_259_B03_O07 | reverse complement strand
GGGCTGTCAAAAAATTAGGATTTATTAAATCAATTCCTACAGCTAAAAATATTTAGCTTTTATTAACTGATGCCGAATCTTCATATCCTTTGATTCGGTTAAATCTTTTTTTAACGCTTCCGGAATTGATTTTGGCAATTTTTTGAATGCCCATTTAAAATCGAAAAGACTGTCCCCGAATTATGTGACATCGACAATGACCGTCAGGAATATCTTTAAATATTTTGACACCCTGCAGCACGCTGCAGGGAGTTTGATCACTTGAACTGTTCGTTTGGAGCTGGAGTTTTTAAAAATTTATAGACTTAATTCACGATGCTTTATGAGCGCATCAAATGAACTCTATGTTAAATACCGTTTCTTGAAAGTATAAGGTTTTTAAGATTCTCTTCTCCTAAAGCGTCATGTATCGATTCGTCAATTCTATCTGTAACACTATCGATTTCTGGAATTGATGGATATTTATTGTCACGCATAATTCTTTCTTCTCCATTCTTCCTTACCGAATCAACTATCTCTTTAAGCTTTATTGTCTCTAAATCCTTTGCAGGAATGTATGCCGGTTCGGTGTCCCCTGTCTCAAGGATTAGTTTATCATTCTTCAATTGTTTCAGTTGATTGTGAATATCACTCTGGGGTATTCCCAAATGATCAACAAGCGAGTTTAGTGTCCATCGATCTTTATCATGATAGTAGTTATATCCTATGAGATACATAATCAATAGAGATAATTTTTCACTTAACCTATAACTCAGTTGATAAGCTTGTTTCTTTAATGATAAAAACTTTAAATTCTGATGACAATACGAGATCTCGGAACCTATGAGGACTATAAGCCAGTTCAGGTATAGCCATATCATAAACAGAATTACTATTGCAAAACTGGAATAGATTGCGGCATATTTGGTTGACGACACGACAAACTTTGCGAAGCCCCATCCTATTGCCTGCCACGCTAATCCTGCAATCAATCCTCCTATAAGCGCGGACCGAAATTTCACCTTGGAATTTGGAATTACTATATATATAAAGGTAAAAATAGCCGAAACCATAATGTATGAAAGTATCTTTCCGGCAAAGATTGTTATGATAGCTCCGAAAGGCTCTATAGACGACAATTTCTGTGTTATTGAATTACCTAGTAGGCTTGCGGTTAATCCAAATACAGCAAATAGAAGGACAGGGCCTATTAAAATTATGCTGATATAATCACTGAGTCTCCTTGCGAAGCTTCTACCTTTTGTAACCTTCCAGATATGGTTTAAGGAATTTTCTATCTTCTGAATAAGGGATATCACGGTATAAATTAACAACACAAGACCTACGGTACCCAGTACTCCCACCTTCATATTCTGAACAAATTCCATTATCTTATCGGATAACTCGATGCCTTTAGCCCCGAGAGGTTCTAGGAATTTCATTAGAAAGGGCTCTAGCTGACTGTCTACCACTCCGAACGCCTTGAGGATCGAAAAACTAAAGGCCATTAGTGGAACTAAAGATAATAATGTCGTATAAACAAGGCTCATGGCTCTAAGGTTGAGTTCCCTTTCGTTTAACTCTCGAATAATTGTCAGTATTAACCTTATTAATCTAACTATGAAGGCTTTAAAGTTATCGAGTGAAGTAAGGTCGATACGCCAGAGACCCCTGCTAAGAAAGTCATTTACCTTTCTTACTAATTCAGCCATTTAACCCTCTATTATATTCTATCATTCAAATCTTAAGAAAAAAATGGGGGGCTGTACCTTTGTGGACTGTCCCCATTTTTCAGGGATAACAGACTTGCGTGTGATTGCGAGAAACCATGAGCCCTTCGATGCCTCAGGGTAAACTCCGTCGAAGGGGACGAAGCAATCTCAGATTCTATCAATCCCGAAGGTAGTTGTCGGGAATCCACTATTATATGAGAGGGTTGCGAGCGCTTTTTGCTTTCTTGTAGGAGCAGCTTCTAGCTGCGAATTGTAATGTAGCGGACTTTAGTCCTCTGTTTCTTTGATGTTACGATTGATGCGAACATTCCCCATCTTACGAATCGGCAATTACCGCCGGACGTCATTGTAGATGTCAAATAATTTGAAGACAATTTCTTAGACCTTCAATGCATCTTATCTCTAAACTTCTTAGAGAAAAAATGTTTTAAACGGGCATTCAAAAAATTGCCAAAATCAATTCCGAAAGCGTTAAAAAAAGATTTA
>JALLOG010000262.1 GCA_027717645.1 Desulfobacterota bacterium AH_259_B03_O07 | reverse complement strand
TGTTAAATAAAAATTTTATTATTAATGTTTGTTGAAAGATAAACTTTCAGCATAACATTAACATTTGTATATAAATTTTGGGTCTTGTTCAAGTTGCAAGGAATATTAAAAGAGAAAATTAAACCTAGGAATAGTCAAACTTATTTTTTTTAGCTCTTATCCTTTCAAACAATTCCATTTTAATCTTTTCCATTCTAAGTAGGAATATTAGCATCTCAAGAGAGTAGATTTTAAATTGAAGTATCATACATATAAGACGTAGGAATATAGGAAATTGATTCAGGAAATTTATAGATCTTGGTTTGTATATAGCACGAGTGGATGTGGGGATAGAATAATTGAGTTTAGAATTATAGTTGGGGTTCTAAATAAAGTCTTCTGGTTATCAGGTATTTAGGCGAAGGTGTTATTCAGTCCACGGTAGTAACACGAGGTTTCCAGTGACCTGGCCGGTGGAGATCAGGCGGTGCGCCTCTGCCACCTTGCTCAGTGGAAGCGTGTGGTCGAGTAATGGCTTGATACGGCCCAAACGGACTTGTTCCAGTCCCCAGTTGAAATCCTCAATATCGTAAGACATCGAACCGCGTAGCGTTTTCTGAGCAAAGAATAAGCTTCGAATGTCGAACGTGACTTCAGGGCCGGCCGAAAAGCCAAAGGCAACAATAACGCCCATTGGCTTTGTGGCTTCAATACTTTTGGCCAAAACATCACCGGCTAAATTGTCGATCACAACATCAGCACCGGCCCCGCCCGTCCATGCCTTGACGCGCTCGACGAAGTCCTCGTTGCGTGTGTTGATCACAAGGTCTGCACCGAGCGTTTTGGCAAATTCACCCTTGGCACCGCTGCGAACAGTCGTAGCGACATCTGCGCCCAATGCTTTAGCGACCTGGATTTGCATGCTGCCAGAACCGGAAGCGCCCGAATGAATCAGAACCTTGTCGCCAGCTTTCACTTCTCCAATCTGCTTAAGAGAATGAACAGCCGTCGCTAAAGGCACCGGGAGTGTGGCTACCTCTTCGGGCTTTAGCCCAGTTTCATCCTTGATAAGGGCGTAAGCGGGCACTTCCATAAACTGAGTATAAGTTCCTGAAATGTGCAAACCTGGTAAGGCAAAGCTTGGGGCGGTAACTGTTGGACGAATGTTGGTCTCCTCTTCTTTTTGCGGATATCCCGGGGCTACAATCACTCGCTCACCGATTTCAAAACCGGTAACTCCTTCTCCAAGATCAGCCACCTCGCCAGCAGCGTCTGCCCCTAGTATATGAGGGAATGGCAGTTCAAGAACAATTGATCCTTCACGGATATAATGATCCAAACGCTCGACCCCAGCCGCGAGCACTTTGATTAATACATGGCCAGGTTTTGGGATTGGCCGTTCGATGTCTTCGTACTTGAGCGCGTCGAAATCGCCAAATTCGTGTATGACTGCTGCTTTCATTTGACTTACCTCCTTTTCTTTCCGGTTAGAACGCTGGGGAGCACATAACGCCTGAGTTCACCTGCATTTTGGAGCGTAGTGGAAAAATGTCAAGTGAAACGATTTGTTATGTGTTCTCATCATTTTATATTTCAACCACAATTTTTCCTTTAGCCTGATTGCTTTCCATGTACTTATGAGCCTCAACTATCTCCTCTAGCTTGAAGGTCCTATCGATGGTGACCCTAATATCTCCGCTCTCAACAGCATCAATAAATTCTTGAAGTGATTCTTTTTGAAGATTCTCGGCTTCACCCATGTAAACTGTTAATCTTCCGAGAGAAGGAATATCGCCCATTGGCGTGAATTCTTTCATCGTCCACTCACTTCCTAAAATTCCTGTCATGCATACTATCCCTCCGGGCTTTATGCACTTTAATGAATCTTTTAGGGTTCGTGTACCAATAAGTTCTAGTACCTTATCCACACCATTTGGAAATAGATTTTTCACCTTCTCTCTGATATTTCCATTATCAATAATAACAAGGTCTGCACCATTCGCCTTTAGGTATTCCTCTTTCTCAGGTTTTCTGGTAGTTGAAATAACTTTTAAGCCAAGGTGTTTTGCCAGTTGACAAGCTAACATGCCAATGGATGAAGTGCCTCCACGAATCAATAAGACCTCATTTTTCCTAACTTCCAAAGCCTGACTCAAAGAACCCGATACTGTTTGAAACATTTCAGGGATGGCTCCTAAGGTTTCCCACGGAAGCCCGCTGTGAAAAGGGA
>JALLOG010000261.1 GCA_027717645.1 Desulfobacterota bacterium AH_259_B03_O07 | reverse complement strand
TTATCTCTAAACCGACTATCTTGCCACTTCTTTCCAAAACATAATCGATTTCATCATTTCTATGGCGCCAATAGGATAAATCATATCTTCCTCGTTTCATACCATTTATCAAATGTGCGCCGATAGCTGACTCAACAATTCTTCCCCACTTTTGGGGCTGAAGCCTGATATCATCAAGGCGATCAAAGAGTTGAGATGATATCAAAGCCGAGTTGTGAATCTGTATCTTAGGACTGGAAGCCCTTTTCCTGACCTTTTCTTTTGAAAATTTTTCCAATCCTGTCACTAGACCTGCGGAATCAAGCAAATCAAGATAATGAGAAAGAGTTGTGGTATTTCCAGCATCTTGCAACTGTCCGAGCATCTTATTATATGAAAGAATTTGTCCTGAATAATAGCAACTTAATTCAAACAATCGCTTCATTAATGCAGGCTTATCTATTCTAGTTAGCATTAAAATGTCTTTAGAAATTGTGGTCTCAATCATTGAGTCTTTAATATAAGCCTTCCAACGACCTTCATCCTTTGCCAATTCAGCAGAGCCTGGATAACCTCCAAACCAAGCAAATTGATCCGGAGTAAAGCCAAATGCTTTATTCATTTCTGAAAACGACCAGTGATTGAGGTAAACAACTTCGAACCTGCCAGCAAGTGATTCAGTTAAACCTTTTTGTATAATGAGCCTTGAAGACCCTAAAATTATCAGTTTGATTTGGTTATTTTCAAAGCTGTCTCTATCCCAACCTGTTTTAATTGCTTCGCTCCATTCATTTATTTTCTGTATTTCATCTATGACTAGCAAAAAATCCTTTGCTTTCAGTGATTTTTTTCTTAGACGTGCTATATCCCATTGTTGATCTATCCAAGCAGTATCTGAATTCGTAACTGCATCGGCTGAAGCGTAGTGAAATGGGATCCTAATTTTCTCAAGTAGCTGTTTAACGAGCGTGGTTTTTCCTACCTGTCTTGGGCCCAAAACTGCCTGGATAAACTTCCTCTTCTCGTTAATTCTTGATTTCAAAATCTTTATTTGGGATCTTTTATACATAACATTATACTCAGTACTCTGAGTAATATTACTCAATATTATGAGCAATATTACTCAAGCGGTCAAGTGTTATTAGGGGTGAAAGGTAAGAAACGACAAATTATTAATTGGTGTAAAAGGGGTAAATTTCGATGTAGGAGCGGCTTCCAGCCGCGATTTCCGTACGCATTAGCAGGGTTAGAAAACCCCGCCTATCTGGACACAATGAAATCAGCGATAGGCGGGACATTCTTGTCCCGCACTGCGGCCGTGACGATGGAGATTGCTTCAATTTGCTTTGCAAATCTCGCAATGACCCTATTACTTGTAGTGGCGGTTTGCAATCCTGATTGTTTATTCTGTATAGTGGCGACCTGAAGGTCGCCGCTACTTAAAACCATGATATGTAGCAGAACACTTTAGTCGTCCATGTTTAACATTTGATTGCCAAATCCATTCGTGGTTAGCTATTAACCGTTTATAATTCATTCCAATAAAAAAATAAAATGAATGATCCGCTTTCCTGGATTGATGAAGAATTAAAACTCATAAAAGATAAAGACCTGTTCCGAATTCTAACCGAGCTTCAGAGCGGTCAGTCCCCTGAAATAATTATCGATGGGAAAACCTATATACTCCTATCTTCAAACAGTTATTTAGGATTGACTGTTGATCCAAAGGTTAAAAAAGCTGCTCTGGAAGCATTAGAAAAATACGGCACTGGTTCAGGTGGTTCGCGTCTTGTAAGTGGCAGCTCTGATCTACACAGACAGCTTGAAGAGCGGATAGCTGGTTTTAAAAAAACTGAATCTTCTATTCTTTTCAGCACAGGATATCTAGCAAACATAGGAACGATTTCAGCTCTCGTTGGTCCAGATGATACGGTGTATAGCGATGAATTAAACCATGCGTCAATAATAGACGGGTGCAGGCTTTCAAAGGCTCATGTTGAAATTTATAGGCATTGCGACATTGATCATTTGTCGAGCTTGATAGAGTCAAATTCAAGAAAGGCGAAAAAACTGATAGTTACTGATACAGTTTTTAGCATGGACGGTGATCTTGCACCTTTGACTGAAATAGTAGAACTAGCAGAGAAATATGGCTGTATGCTCATGATTGATGAGGCGCACGCCACAGGTGTTCTGGGAAAAAGGGGAAGCGGGGCAACTGAGTACTTTCGAGTAGAGGATCGTGTCCCCATTGTAA
>JALLOG010000260.1 GCA_027717645.1 Desulfobacterota bacterium AH_259_B03_O07 | reverse complement strand
CAAAGGGTGAAAGGGACGTTAAATCAATATCAATGGCACTGCGTGAAGCTCGTGGCAGCCTTGAATTATTGGCTAGGTTATTGGGCAAGCTTCAAGAAACCAAGGTTGTAAACGTGCTTATAAGTCCCGAATGGCTAAGTATCAAAGTGCAGATATTAGGGGCATTGGAGGCTTTTCCAGAGGCTAAGAAGGCTATCACAGAAGCACTGCAAACTTATACAGACGGTGAGAGTGAAAGTAAACTGGAAGGCGGCACTAACTAGATGGAGCGAAAAGCTTTAGCAAGTGATTTAGTAAATGATCTGCTCAATACTTTGAACCCCCTGCTCTTTGCTCAAGCTCTTGGCTTCAACCCTGATGAATGGCAATCGAAGGTACTTACTTCTTCTAGTAAGCGCATTATTCTTAACTGCGCTAGGCAAACAGGTAAATCAACAGTCACAGCTATAATGGCTCTCCACCGCGCTTTGTACTTTCCCAAGAGTTTAATACTTCTTATAAGTCCTAGTCTTAGACAATCATCTGAATTGTTTCGTATGGTTACCGGGTTTCTTAATACATCAGATGAAAGGCCACAACTCCTTGAGGATAACAAACTGAGTTGTACTCTACTGAACAAAAGCAGGATTGTAAGCCTACCATCGAAGGAAGCAACTATAAGGGGGTTCAGCGGTGCTAGTCTTATAATTGAAGACGAGGCTTCCAGAGTGTTAGATGATCTCTACGTTGCAATAAGGCCTATGCTCTCAGTCTCAGGAGGTAAGCTAATCCTTATGAGCACTCCTTTCGGGAAAAGGGGACATTTCTTTGAGGAATGGGACAAGGGGCAAGGTTGGGAGAAGATACAAGTAAAGGCTACAGAGTGCGTTAGGATAACTCCTGAATTCTTGGAAGAGGAAAGAACCTCACTAGGCGATTGGTGGTGGAGGCAGGAGTATAACTGTGAGTTTGTAGAGGCAACTGACAGCGTGTTCAACTATGATTTGATACTGAAGTCCCTAAGCGACGATATTACCCCTTTATTTGAAGACGAAGATATAAATGAGCTCATCCCAAAACAAATTAGTAAGTAAGTTTTTTGTCGGTGTAGACTTAGGAAAGTCTCAGGACTATACTGCTATCGCGGTTATTGAAGAACAGAGCCCTCCTTCGGAGTATGAAGCCGATAAGAAGCAAAAGAAGTATCAGATTAGGTACTTAGATAGGCCACCACTAGGGACTTCGTACATTGAGGTTGGCAATATTGTAGCTCGCTTGATGGCGAGGCCTCCACTAAGCGTTGATACCCCACTCATTGTAGATGCTACTGGGGTAGGGACACCAGTGGTGGATATGCTTAGAGAATTGGAGCTTACTCCCATTGCTATAACAATCACAGGTGGTAATGAAGTAAGTAGAGGTGGGAGGGCTTATAGCGTGCCTAAGATACACTTAATAACTAACCTACAGATACTATTTGAATCAGATGGAAGATTAAAGATTGCTTCTAGGCTCCCTCTTAGTTCAGTGTTCTTAAATGAGCTATCCAATTACCGGTTTAAGATCACGCCTCAAGCTCATTTAACTTTCGATCCTAGAGCCGATTCCTCACACGATGATTTAATTCTTTCAGTAGCACTACCACTATGGTATGCACAGCACGGAGTGCTCAGCTGGCGCCCCCTTAGGATTAGCTGGGACGATGAAGAAAGTCCAAAGGATGGCGGGTTTTTCGTACCTAACAGATGAATAGTAAGTGGTGAGGCATGCTATCTTATCCACAAATGCCTTACAATCCTATTGCCTATAAATTTATTGACGAGCCGCTTTAGGATCTTGGCTACATTAAAGCTAGATACTGCTTTCATGTCCCGGAGCATCCTAGCCCCCTTATAAAGCTGGGTACTAGGATTTAATTTAATCTTTCTTGTCATATGCCTATGTATCCTGGTCCATTTGGGGATAAGCGAAGCCACTATTTGATGGGGTTATAGCTTATTGATTAACACATTTAAGGTGGATAGCTTATATAACGCCTATTAACTGACGTTATATCAAAGGGTGGGGACGGGTGAATACCCAACGCCTATGTCGAACAAACACCCGTCTCCGATGATGATGTGGAGAAGCCCTTAATATTAAATATTTCAGGGCAATTCTTCCTGGGATAGCCTTATTTCTCTAATCCTTTAATCTATCTATTATATCCATAATTAATTAATAGGGCTATGCACTTGACTGAAGTTACCACAACATATAGTATAGGCA
>JALLOG010000025.1 GCA_027717645.1 Desulfobacterota bacterium AH_259_B03_O07 | reverse complement strand
ATCAATTCCTACAGCTAAAAATCTTTAATTCTACCCCAACCCTAAATCTTTTTTTAACGCTTCCGGAATTGATTTTGGCAATTTTTTGAATGCCCATTTAAAATCGAGAAGACCGTCCCCGAAATATCTAACATCTACAATCGTGAACGAATGTGAAGCGATCTCATGGAAATTGCTTCGTCCCCTTCGCGGAGTTTATCCAGAGGCATTGAAGGGCTCAGGGTTTCTCGCAATTTCAGATGCTGTAAAAAATGGGGACAGCCCGCGAAGTGTTCAGTCCCCATTTTTTTAATAACGCCTGCGATCAAGATTCTCTTAACGCAATTTTTGCAATGGCAATTAATTCCTTTTCATTTCCAATAGGATTAATGATTGCGTTTTTGGATCATAAAATATACTAATTTAAGACACGAACCATAATTCTAAGTAATTTCTGTAACCATCCGGATGAGAAGAACTTCTCATGGAAATAAAGATCGGTAGTTTGCCTTGTACCTAATGCCAGCGTAGGATATACGTGGATTGTTGAAGAAATATCCTTTACGGTCAAGCCCTTTCTCACTGCTAGTATGAGCTCATGTATTAGTTCTCCTGCGTTGGGTCCCACTATGTGTGCACCAATTATCTTTCCACTCCAACCTGTACATAGAATTTTTATGAAGCCTTGCCCCTCTACTTCTGTTAACGCTCTATCAACATCGCTATAGTTGTATTTGTAGATATTATAATTTAGTTCATTTTCAACTGCTTCGTATTCAGTTAGTCCGATGTGTGCAACTTCAGGATCGGTAAATGTTGTCCAAGGAACTACTTTATAGTCTGTTTTAGCAGGCAACTTAAATAATGCGTTTCGAAGGACAATTCCGGCTTGGTATTCGGCCATATGTGTAAAGAGATAAGGTCCCACAACATCACCACATGCCCATATGTTCTTAGCCGTTGTCTTTAAACTGCGATTTACTTTTATTCCTTTTTCGTCATATTCAACCCCCGGTGCTTCTAAATTTAGCCCTTCAACGTTAGGGGAACGCCCCACTGCAACAAGTATTTCATCTGCCCTATGAAGGTTCTCTTTGCCATCTTTTTCGCAAACAACGATCTTTTTGCCATTCTCAGTTCTCACGCGTTTGGCAGTTGTACCCAATGAAAACCTTATACCTTCTTTTGCTAGACAACTTTCAAGTGTTTTTGATATATCTATGTCTTCTTTTGGCAGAATTTGATTCTCCATTTCTAGGACCGTGACTTCAGAGCCGAATCGTGCGAATGCTTGAGACATCTCCATTCCTATAGGACCAGCTCCTATAACAATTATAGAAGGGGGTAGGGTTTTTAAATGAAAAATATCAACATGCGTGATGAATCCGGTTTCTTTGAGACCTTTTATATTTGGAGTCAACGATCTAGAACCAGTAGATATTACGAATTTCTTGCTCTTAATTCTCTTTCCATCTATTTCTATTTCGTTTTTAGATACGAACCTGGGATCACCAAAGATTACGTCAACTCCCATTTTTCTGAATCTTTCAGGATCATCATGTTCCCCTATTTTGTTAATTACGTCCCATACATGTCCAATCACGTTCGCAAATTCGAAAGACACATCTGTTCTGTCTAAACCAAATTCATTTGCTCTTTTTAGGAGTGATACAATCTTAGCAGACCTTATCAAGGTCTTACTGGGTACACAGCCATAGTAAAGACAGTCGCCCCCTAGCTTTTCCTTTTCAATCAATGCGACCTTTAGTCCGAATTTTACTGAACCAGTGGCAGCAGTAAGACCCGCTGACCCTCCTCCTAGTACCACTACATCGTAGCTCTTCACGGAATTTTCCTCCGGCAAATTTTAATAAATTATTCGAAGTATTCATGTTCACAAACAAGCTTATCAGGATAATTCTAGTTGAGAAAATGCAAGTGAGTCAAAGGTCAATATTGAATCTTCGTTTTATTGCTGCCTGCATTAGCTTAACTTAGCTTTTGCTGTTTCCAATTTCCCTTCAATGATGGATCGTATTTCATTAATTCTCTCTTCGGTTTCGGCTTCAAACCTTAGTACCAAAGCGGGTTGGGTATTTGAAGCCCTTATGAGACCCCATCCATCGGGAAATTCTACCCTTACGCCGTCGATGTCAATGACATCATAGTCTTTTTTGAGTTCTTCTCTTGCTTGATTCACTAATTCGAATTTCGTTTCATCCGGGCATTCAACCCTTATTTCAGGAGTAGAGATCGCAGGTGGAACTCCTTTGAGTAGGTCGGATACCCCTTTCCCTGTTTTTGATATTAATTCGAGAATTCTTAGTGCTCCATAAAGAGCATCGTCGTAACCAAAATACCTATCTGCGAAAAAAATGTGTCCACTCATTTCGCCTGCCAGAGCAGCATCTTCCAACTTCATTTTATTCTTTATGATGGAATGACCGGTTTTCCACATGATAGGTATTCCACCGTGGCTCTCTATGTCTCTAAATAGTCTGTTTGAACATTTGACATCTCCAATAATCTTGGCCTTGGGAATCTGTTCCAAGATATCCCTCGCGAAAATGAGAACAAGTAAATCGCCCCATATTATATTTCCATTCTCATCAACTACACCGATTCTATCGCCATCTCCATCAAATCCGATTCCTATCTGTAGTTTTTCATTTTTTACAGTGCTTATTAAATCTTTGATATTTTCCTCGACCGTTGGATCAGGGTGATGATTCGGAAATCTCCCGTCTGGTTCAGTGTAAAGTTCTGTTAATTCGCAACCGAAATCCTTTAAAATTCTGGGAGCAACCATTCCTACCATCGCATTCCCACAATCTATCGCTACTCTTATCCCGGGCTTTATATCAAAGTTATTTCTGAGGAAATTTAGATAACTCTCCGTTATATCGGTGGTTTCGACCTTTCCATTGCCGGTCGCAAAGTTCTCCTCTATCGCGATTTTGCCAATTTTTTGAATTTCTTGTCCAAAAATTGAGTCTTTGTCAACACAGAGTTTGATTCCATTGTATTGGCTTGGATTGTGGCTGGCGGTGATTATCACTCCTCCTTCTACATCTATATTAAAGAGAGAAAAATAAACCATTGGAGTAGTAACCATTCCTAAATCAATTATATTAAGACCAGTAGATAACATACCTTTAATCATTGCCTCAGAAAAGGCTGGAGAACTCAGTCTACAGTCACGACCGATAGATACGGTTTCCTTCCCAAGTTTATTCATATATGTGCCATATGCTTTACCTATTTTTTCTATGATTTCATTATTTATATCCTCATCTACAACACCCCTAATGTCATACTCCCTGAAGATTTGTGGATTAATATTTGGCATCGAGAAGGTGCCTCCAAAAGCTCAAAAACTTTTTGAAATTGTATAATACAATATTTGTTATTCTATGGGAAAATCAATTCCTTGACTTTAATTATTCTGATTAATATCATTTCTTCCCATGATTACACCATCATTTTCGGAGTTTAAAGAAAAGCTGAAAGAGGGGAACATCATTCCTGTTTGGACTGAGATTCTTGCTGACTTTGATACACCAGTTTCTGCTCTTAAGAAAATTGAAAGCGGGGAGTACGCTTTTTTGCTAGAAAGTGTAGAGGGTGGGGAGAAGTGGGGAAGATTCAGCTTCCTTGGAACAGAACCATCGGTAATTTTCAGGTCAAAGGGTAGCAGTATTGAAATCTTAGAAAACGGCAAAGCAGAGAAGCGAGAAGGAAATCCAATTGATACTTTAAGGGAACTTCTTTCAAGATATAAACCCGTCCAGATTCCAGGGTTGCCTAGATTTCACGGCGGTGCTGTTGGATATTTCGGATATGATGTTGTTAGATTTATAGAGAAGCTTCCGGAAATGGGTAGAGACGATCTTCAACTATGGGACTCAATCTTCATGATAACTGACTCGGTTTTGGTGTTTGATAATGTTAATAATAAATTGAAAATTATTTCTAATGCATATGTCTCAAAGCCAAGTGAGGCGAAAAGGTCTTATAAAGCTGCTGTAGAAAAGATTGAAAGTTTAATAGAAAAGCTCCGGTCACCAATGCCCCTCTATACGAACAAAGCAAGCTCTTTGTTAGAGGAATCAAATACTCCAAGATTTAAATCAAATTTTAAACCAAAGGATTTTATGGAAGCTGTTAAGAGAACGAAAAGGTATATTCGAGCTGGAGATATTATTCAGTCTGTAATTTCTCAAAGATGGCAAACTGATCTCAGGGTTCTACCATTTGATTTATATAGAGCCCTCAGAGTATTAAATCCTTCACCTTACATGTTTTATCTCAAGATGGGCGATCATTATCTAATCGGTTCTTCTCCTGAGGTAATGGTCAGATTGGAAGGAGAAAAGGTTGAAATTCGACCAATTGCGGGCACAAGACCTCGTGGATCAACAGATAGGAAAGACAAGATGCTTGAAAAGGAGCTTTTATCTGATCCCAAAGAGAGGGCAGAGCATATAATGCTTGTTGATCTTGCAAGAAATGACCTTGGTAGAGTAGCAGAATTTGGCACGATTAAAGTTGATGAACTCATGATTGTTGAAAGATATTCTCATGTTATGCATATAGTATCAAACGTTATTGCTAAGCTAAAGGCTCAGAAAAATGCATTTGATGTTATCAAAGCTACATTTCCCGCAGGTACACTATCCGGGGCCCCTAAGGTAAGGGCTATGGAAATAATTGAAGAAATGGAGCCTACTAAACGGGGTGCTTACGGAGGTGCAGTCGGATATTTTAGCTTTTCTGGCAACATGGATACATGTATTACAATTAGGACTTTTGTGATTAAGGGAAAAAATGTATATATTCAGGCTGGAGCGGGTATCGTTGCTGACTCGGATCCGGAAAGGGAATATTATGAAACTGTGAATAAGGTAAAGGCTCTTATAAAGGCTGTTGAGGTGGCGAGGGCAGGGATTTAGTAGTCTAAAGCCTATAATATGTCCGATATGTGAGTATAATGTATATTGTCGTGGGGAATGATTAATGATACTGATGATAGACAACTATGATTCATTTACTTACAATCTTGTGCACTACTTGGGTGAGCTTGGAGAAAAAGTAGTTGTCTTCCGGAATGATAAAATTACGTTGGAAGGTGTTGGAAAGCTGGATCCTGAAATGATAATGATATCTCCAGGTCCATGTACCCCCAAGGAAGCAGGTATTTCTGTAGATCTGATAGGGGAGTTTTTGGGAAGGATACCGATTCTTGGAGTTTGTCTCGGTCATCAATCGGTTGCTTATGCTCTAGGGGGGAAAATCGTAAAGGCAAAAAGGATTCTACACGGAAAAACCTCAATGATCCATCACGATTCCAGAGGCATTTATACAGGAATACCCGATCCATTTGAAGCTACAAGGTATCACTCCCTTATAGTCGAGAAAAAATCACTTCCAGACGAGCTTGAAATATCTGCCTGGACTGATGATGGTGAAATCATGGGGATTAGGCACAGGGAATACACGGTTGAAGGAGTCCAGTTTCATCCTGAGTCTATTCTAACAAAATATGGAAAAGATATGCTAAAACATTTTATAACTATTTCGAGAAGAAACTGAATTGTTATTTTAACGGTTAATAATAATAAAATTAGACGTTAATAGTATAGCGGTGAATTAATGATTTTATTTCTTAAACCAAGAGACTCAAAGTATCTGGGTAAGGGGACTCTCCCTCATGGGTCTTTCGATGATACATCAAGTTGGTTGCCGATTACCCGTTATCTTGAAAAGGGGGCAGAGAACTTCCCCGAGAAAACAATGTTTAGGTTTGCTGAGAAGGAGGGGAATCTAAGAGAGAGCTTTTCCTATCAGGAGGCAAACGCATGGGCTAATCGGGTTGCCAATGGTCTCAGACAAGGATTCGGAGTTGATAATGGGGATAAAGTTGGCATCTATATGCTGAATTCCTCTGAGTATGTAATTTCAATTCTTGCGATCCATAAAACAGGAGCCGTCCAAGTACCCATCAACAAGGATGAAAAGGGTGAGAGGTTGGCTTACGTTATAAATTTTTCGGAAATGGTGGTTTTGATCACGGACCCTGAAAGTGTTCCTTTGGTAGAAGAAATAGGCGGGGGTCTAACAGATCTAAAGACGATATTTATTACTGGGGATCCGGATGACGTTCCAGATGTAATTCATGGAATAAAGACACTTCCGTTTTCAGCTTTTAACGAATATTCAGATGAGAATCTGGGATTGGATGTTTCCATTGCATCTATGGAAAGATGTATGTTTACTTCGGGGACAACTGGAATGCCAAAAGGGGTTGTTAGAAACCACGGAGGTGTGATTCTAACGGTAAGGGGATATATTCAGCAACAGGGTGTTCGCAGTGAAGATATACTGATGAGTGTTCTTACTCTGGGACATGCCAATGCCCAGGTGATGTGTCTATTTAGTGCGATTGGAGCGGGTGCAACTGCGGTATTTTACCCACGCTTTTCAGCATCAAATTTCTGGAAATGGGCTGCTGATTGTGGGGCTACATGTGCAAACATGCTCGGTGCAGTTTCTGATTATCTCTGGGCTGCCCCACCAAGTGAGTGGGATGGAAAAAATAAAGTTCGCACTGTTCTTGCCGGTCCAGCCCCACGAAATCTTAAAGAATTTGAGGAAAGGTTTGGAATTCGAGCTATTGATGGTTATGGGTCCACAGAGATGGGAATGGTAACATGGAAGGATCCAGAGGATCATCGTCCTGGTTCATCAGGCTTTCCTATGGAAGGCTATCATGTTGAATTGAGAGATCCACAGGATACAAGTAAGGTCCTCCGACCGTTTTGGGACCCTTTTGAAAATCCTGCTCCGCCTGATGATGCTAAGGGATTGCTTTTTATCAAACCATTTATACCTCATACTACTCTTAATGAGTATTTCAAGGATAAGAGAAGGACTATAGAGGCATTTGACGATGACGGATTCTTTAATTCTGACGACTTGTTTGCGAGGGGAATAGACGGAAGATATTACTTCATCGGTAGATTCAGCCGTATCAGGGTTTCTGGTGAAAATGTAGACCCGATTGCTGTTCAGGATGTAGCGATGGATCATGAATCAATACAAGAAGCAATTGCTGTTGGCATCAGACTTCCTGATGTTTCAGAGGATGAAATAAAACTCAACATCACCTTGAAACCGGGCGCGAAATTTGAGCCGATTGAGTTTTGTAATTGGATGGCAGATCGGGTCATTGTTGCAATGGTTCCGAGGTTTATAGAGGTCTATGAGGGGGGATTTCCGTTAACCGCAACTCAGAAAACAAGGGTAGCAGAGATAAAAAAGTTAAGTGATAATACTTGGGACCGTGCAAAAGCAGGACTCAAGTTCAGCGCTCGGAAGTGATTTTACACCCGAAAAATGTCTTTCTAATGATTCTACATTACTCGAAATTGGGTTTTATCCCGATGTTTCTTTTATAGCTATTACAGATAGAACAACAGGACGATAAATAGAAGATAAAACGCAAGCAGGAAAATTCCCTCAACTCTGCTGACTCGGAATCCCGTTTTCATAATGGGAAGTGCTGCAAGTGTAAAGAAAAGCATAACAGGCAGTTCAAACCTAAGAATATTCGGGTCAACATTTACCGGGTGTATTATAGCCACCAGTCCGAGTATACCGATATTGAAAATATTGCTTCCTATAATATTTCCAACCAGGATATCCGGTTCTTTCCTAATGGCGGCGACAATCGAAGTTGAAAGTTCTGGAAGTGATGTGCCAACTGCGACAGCGGAAACACCAATCACCAGTTGACTAATTCCTAATTCATTTGCAGTTAAGATTGCAGCATTAACGACTAAATGTGCACCAATGATCAATCCAATTATTCCTGATATTATAAAAAGAAAGTTTTTAATACCCGACTGATTGGTTCCTAGGAATTCCTTAAATTCCCTTTCCGTTGTGGAACTTTCCTTCAATGCACCGAAATAGCTATAGATTACGAATGCTAATAAAGACCCGATGAGTATGATCCCCTCATAAAATCCGATTGTTAGGTTGAAGGCAGTGAAATACAGAATTATTGATAAAACAATCATTATTGGGACTTCTGCTTTTATGACTCTTATTTGTACTTTGATTGGATAAATCAGTGCGGAAATACCTAGGATAAGCCCAATGTTTGAAATATTACTGCCTATGATGTTTCCAATCGCAAGGTCACTCGAGCCCTTGAATGCAGCAATAAGGCTTACTACAAATTCCGGCGAAGAGGTTCCAAGTGCTACTATGGTTAACCCTATAACAATTGGATTGATGCGAAGTCTTCGTGCAATTCTTGAAGATCCTAAAACTAATCCTTCCCCCCCAAAATAAAGTGCTATAAGGCCTATAATGAATAAAAGCGAATTAATAAATATTTCCATATCTATCTCTTGCCTTGTCTTAGATATACGTTTAACTGTTTATAATCCATATTCGTATATTATTTGTTCTATCTTTTTAACTTATTCCCTTGGATCAATAATAAGGTATATTAATTGACTTTCATGTTGTTGCTACTTAAAAAACAAGATCATTATACACTTATTATTGAAGGTTATGATTTGGTAAATGGAAAAATACTTCTGAATTTGTTAAAATTCGGTGTAAGCCATTACAAACTCTAAGGATGGTCACTTAATTAAGGAGGGCTGAAATGCTTTTGCTATTCAAACCACGTGAATCTAAATATTTGGGGGAGGGCACATTGTCAAATGGCTCCTTTGATGATACGTCAAAGTGGTTGCCTGTTACGAGGTATTTAGAGGTTGGAGCTGAAAATTATCCAGATAAAACTTTGTTCAGGGTTGCAGATGCGGAGGGCAATTTAACTGAGAGCTTTACTTACAAGGAGACCAATGATTGGGCCAATAAGGTTGCTAATGGTCTTCGGGGCGAGTTCGGCATAGAGAAGGGCGACAAGGTTGGTATGTATATGCTAAATTGCTCTGAATATGTTGCTTCCATAGTAGCTATTCACAAGGCTGGCGGTGTACAAGTACCTATTAATAAAGACGAGAAGGGAGAGAGACTGGAATATGTAATTAACTATTCAGATATGCAAGCCTTGGTGGTTGACCAGGGTAGCGTTCCTTTTCTTGAAGAAATTTCAAAAAATTTGAAAAATTTGAAAACCATCTTTGTCACTGGTAATCCGGATGATGTTCCAAAAGATATTAATGGTATAAAAACACTTCCTTTCAACGCCTTTGATGGGTTTTCTGTGGAAAACCCCGCTCTAGATGTAGCCGTGTCAGATATGGAACGTTGTATGTTTACATCAGGAACAACCGGTATGCCAAAAGGTGTTGCACGAAATCATGGTGGCGTGCTCATGACAGTTCGAGGTTATCTCCAGCAGCAAGGTGTTCGCAGCGGAGATGTGTTAATGAGTGTTCTATCGCTCGGTCATGCTAATGCACAGGTTATGTGTCTATTTAGCGCTATCGGGGCCGGAGGAACAGCAGTCTTTCATCCCCGATTCTCCGCTTCGAATTTCTGGAAATGGGCATCCCAGTGTGGTGCAACTTGTGCAAACATGTTGGGTGCCATTGCAGAGTATCTTTGGGCAGCGAAACCAAGTGAATGGGATAGGAAGCACAAAATTAGAATAATGCTGGGATCTCCTGCACCCCGCAATCTTCAGGAATTTCAGGAGAGATTCGGTGTACGAGTTATAGATGGCTATGGATCAACTGAGATGGGAATGGTTCTATGGAAAGATCCAGAGGATCATCGTCCTGGTTCATCCGGTTTTCCAATGGAGGGATATTATGTTGAGCTTCGTGACCCACAAGATACGAGCAGGGGCTTAAGACCTTTCTGGGATCCCTATCAAGATTCTAATCCTCCGGAAGAGGCTAAGGGATTAGTTTTTATCAAGCCGCTGGTACCCCACACAACCCTGAATGAGTATTTCAAGGATGAGAGGAGAACCAGGGAAGCGTTTGATGACGATGGTTTCTTTAATTCTGATGACTTATTTGCAAGGGGTATTGATGGAAGATATTACTTTGTCGGAAGGTTCAGCCGAATACGCGTATCAGGTGAGAATGTCGATCCTATTGCGGTGCAAGATTTATCTATGCGTTACGATGCTATCCAGGAAGCGATAGCTGTTGGGATCAGATTGCCAAATGTTTCTGATGATGAAATAAAGTTGTGTGTAACATTAAAACAGGGTGCTAGTTTTGATCCAGTAGAATTTAGTAAGTGGTTGGCAGAACAGGTGATGGTTGCAATGGTACCAAGGTTTATGGAGATTTATGAAGACGGGTTTCCTGTGACCGCTACCCAGAAGATAAGGGTTGCCGAGATTAAAGAGATTACTGATAAGACGTGGGATCGGGCTAAGACTGGGCTCAAATTTAGCGCACGTAAGTAAAGAGAAAACTTAGGATAATGTGTAAACCTTCATAATATCCAGATTTATGTCTCATCAATATGACGAAGCATTTATGCGCATGGCTTTACTCGAGGCCAAAAGGGCAGGGAGCATAGGCGAGGTTCCAGTTGGCGCTGTCTTGGTAGGAAAGGGCCTAGAGTTAATTACCTCTTCTCATAATCTTTGTGAAACTACGTTTGATCCTACGGCACATGCTGAGATAAATGCGATTAGGGATTCAGCAAAAAAACTTCAAAATATTAGGATCACAGAAACAACCCTTTACGTTACACTCGAGCCTTGTGCAATGTGCATGGGTGCAATTGTACATGCAAGGATAAGAAGGCTGGTTTTTGGTGCTAGAGACGAGAAGTCCGGTGCCGCAGGTTCAATTTATGAGATAGGTATCGATCGTAAATTAAACCATAAAATAGAGGTAAGTTGCGGAGTTTTAAAGCATGAATGTTCTACTATATTAAAAGGTTTTTTTGGGACTATCCGCACGCGAAATTCTAGCTCGCTTTAAATAGGTTAACAATTTCTCTGATTGAGCTTTTTTCCTCCGGTCCGGCTAGCTTTTCTAGCTCACCATCATCTAGCCATACACCGTTACATGAGGTGCACCTGTCAATCTTTATGCCACGAAAAACTACCTCAGTTAAATCTCCTCCACATTTTGGACATTTCATATAACAGATTGTTTTTATGTTTTGTTTTTGCTCTTCTAGAGATTCACCCTTTAGTTGTTCTTTAAGGCGCTTTGCCTTTTCAGCGTCTTCCCTGGCGAAGTATTCATCTTCAGTTTTAGTCGGTTTTTTTGAACTCATTTAATATTCTCCTGTGAGTTATCCGCAGAAAAATGTTTTAACTTTATAATTCCCTGCAGCAAGCTGCAGGCAGCTTCATTTAACATAATTAAAATTCAGAATGTGATATTCTGCATACAAAATTCTTGCTCATTAGAATCAAGCCTCTTTTTGAGATGATTCTCGACTTCTGGTTCCGCTCGATATTGTAGGATTGATAATTATTCTTTTTTCCTCTCCGGCACCTTTTGTTTCAAAACCTATACCGTGTTCATGTTTAAGGGTTATGTAAGTTATTCTTCTTTCAAAGGCCGTCATAGGGTCCAGTGTAATTGGCTTACCAATCTTTCTGACTTTTCTGGCAGTTTCCTTTGCTATCCTAGAAATGGCTTCTTCTCTCCTCCTTTTATAACCGTCAATGTCTATTGAAACCCTCTTCTGTTTTCCATCTTCGCAGGATCTACTTGAAATTTTCCCAACTATGTATTCCATTGCTTTAATCATTTCTCCCTTCTTGCCTATCAGAAGACCCTTATCGTCACTTATCTTTACATCGAGTTTGATTTTATCAGGAGATTCCTTCAAGTCTACTGAGTGTGTGGAAACTATAAATCCAAGAATTCCTTCAAGAGCCTTTTTCGCTCGTAGTCCCTTTTCGCTTACTTCGGATCGAATTACCGTTATCCTTACTCTAGCTTCCTTACCACCAATTCCGAGAATCCCTTTTGAACCCTCTTGAAGTACTTGAACATCAATCTCATTTCTTGTTATTCCCAGTTCCTCACAAACATTAATAATTGCTTCAGACACTGTCTTTCCTTCTCTTTCTAGCACTATCGACATTGGAAGTTCCTCCTTTTGGTGCCTTAAATCGACGGTTGACATAGAGTTGCTGACCTATTGATAGTATGTTACTTACAGTCCAATAAAGTATCAACCCCGAAGGTAATCCCCAAAACATAACTGTGAAAATCAGGGGCATAAACTGCATCATTTTCATCTGCATATTATCTGTTCCCATTGTAGTTGTAGGCGTCATTTTTTGGGATAAAAACCAAGAAGCACCCATAGCAAGCGGAAGTATCCTGAACGGAATCCCAATTCCGGGGATGTCAAAAAGTGTTTCTGGTTCTGCCAGATCATTGATCCATAGAAATGAACTATGTCTTAAATCGATTGAATAGAGTAATACATCATAAAGAGCAATGAAAACAGGTAGTTGAATCAGCAATGGTAAGCAACCAGCAAGACTGCTAAGGGGGTTTATACCATGGCTTGAATAGAGTTTCATAAGTTCTGAATTTTGTTTTGCCTTATCATCCTTGTACTTTTCTTTTAGCGCATCGATTTTCGGCTTGACTTGCTCCATCTTTGCCTGCATCCCTTTCATGGATCCCATGCTTTTGAGAGTGAGCGGCAGGAATATTAGTCTAATTAATAACGTTATAACTATGATAGAGACACCGTAGTTGTGAAAAAAATCGTTTATGTAGGTTAGAAATAGGCCAACAGGTCTTGCAAGTGGCCCGAACCAGCCGTAATCTATAGCATTTTGCATTTCATAGCCAATTGTCCGTAATATTTTGTATTCCATCGGGCCCAAATAAAATTTTGACGAATGCATAGATTTGCTGCCTTGAGGTAAAGTGTCAGATGGGTAGCCAAAAATAGCTAATGCAAGTTTATCGCTGCCAGCGGATGATAGGCGGATTTGAGTCTCGCTCCCTATTTCAGGCAGGAAGGTGGTCATGAAATATTTATCCGCAAAACCAAACCAACTTATCTGGCCCTGCAATAAAATGGTTTCTTTTGGTATTTTATCTATGCGATCGACTTCGTCGGACACCATTGAAACAAAACTTTTATTGTTTTCCGTTCTTCCCATCTGCTCTATTTTTCCATACCATTGAACGAACAATTTCTGTTTTATTGAACGATTAGTTGGGTTTGTCACCTCAAAACGTTGTTCAAGCAGATAACTAATAGGGTTTATTTTGTAAATCTTTCTTACTTCAATACCTTCTGGAGATTTCCAGTAAAGTGTAATTTCTTGTTCATTTTGTTCTAAATAAACTTCGTTGGGACCATCATATTGAAATGGAATAATGCTCGGAATCTCAATACCCTCTAACCTTAGATCAATGTTATAAGAAGGCGGGGAATCCTTAAAAAGATCAACAGGGGGAGAGTTTTTAGCAGTAGTTTCTTTATAGTTTAACAGTTTCCAGCCAACTATCCTCCCCCCGGCCGTATCTATAGTTCCTTCGTATAGAGATGATTTTATTGAAATTAACTTGCCTGTTGGAGCATCCGGAATTATGAATTCTTCTATTGGGGTTTCTAATTTTTCCTCAACAGGCTGTACCTCTGCTGCGTCTTTTTCAACGGTATCATTTTTCGTTGCTTTTTTTGTAGGCTCAGGAGCGAAAAAGGCAGAATAACCAAAAATGATAATAAATGATACAACGAAAAATATTATATAATTAATCTTAGTGCGATCTATCATCCCCGAACCTTGTATTATACTGGGTCATAACCCCCATTCCCTAAAGGATGACACTTTGCAACTCTTGTGAGCGCGTACCGTAGACCTTTGAGAACGCCATGCTTATTAATAGCATCTACTGCATATTCTGAACAACTAGGATAAAATCGGCAAGAAGGAGGTAGTATGACCGAAATCGAATACTTATATAGTTTAATTCCCCAAATTATACAAGAAGTAATAGGTTTTATAGCCATGTTAGTTTAAACTGAGTTTATTTATGATTTCTTGTTCTATTATTTTGTAATTTAGTAGCTCAGTACCTTCAATAGATAGAAACACTACATCATTCGAGCCGAATTTATTTTTGTTTTTTCTAAATGTTTCCCTTAATAACCTCTTTAACAAATTCCTTTTTACCGCACTTGCAAAAATATTCTTGCCGATAACGATTCCGAGTCTTGGAAATCCTAATGAGTTTTTCTTATAATAAATCTTGAAGTATTTGGTACGGAAGTTCTTACCCCTTTTAAAAACTTCCTTAAATTCAGGGCTTTTTCGAATTGTTAATTTTCTTGGGAAATTAGAATTCGGGGGAAAAGTCATTTCTTCCAGGCCTGAACTGTGAGACGATGCCTCCCTTTTACCATCCTTCTTTTTAAAGTGCGTCTACCCCCTTTGGTCCGCATTCTTTCACGAAATCCGTGCACTCTCAATCTTTTTCTTGCATGTGGTTGATACGTTCTTTTCATGTTGGGACAAAGAAAATTAACACGAAACTATATAAAGGTCAAGGTAATCAGGAGCGGCAACTCTCACGATGACTCCATCTCGAATTTTATAATAATTAATGTAAATTAAGCAACCTATATCAAGAAGCTAAAAAGGAGTTTACTTGATTATTTCTTTAGTTAGGAAGTCTAGTCGATTGGAAATTCTTAATAGGAATACGATTTAAAATGCAATTTGTTGATAAACCTATAAAAATGTTCTTTTTTAACAATTAATTTTCAAAACGGTTTATATCTTAATGAATAAAAATATTCGCATTTGCGAACAAAATACTTGACTTATAGTATATCAATAGTAAATTATTGATTACAAATTAGATAGTATAAGTTAAAATTAAATCCAAAATAAACCATTTCCGTTATATCTAGTTCACATCATAAGTAATTGATCAATCAAAAATAACATAAAAATATAATTAATCCAGAGAAGGGCGTTTGAAAGCAGAACTTGATCTGAGGAGTGTTTCAGTATGTTCAAAAAATTTAAAAATCACTTAATCCTAAGGATTGTGAAAGCAACCAAGATAATCTCCTTATTATCCCTTATAATCTTTACTTTTTTTCTTTTATCTAGACATTTTGATATTACTCATCTTAAGACAATGGGTTCAATGGGTCTCATGATTCATCCTTTAGCCGTGTTGGGTGAATTTTATCACTCCGACTATGAATTAAACGGACATAAACCAACCGAGACAGATATTCTAAGATTTATTTTAAGATATTCCAATGAAATATCTACTTCGCAAGCCATAAAGCTTGCGAGGATTATTAGTGAAGACTGTGATAGTTACCAGCTTGATCCATTTCTTATCCTGGCGGTAATTCAGGTAGAGAGCAATTTTTCTCCACTCGCTGTGTCTAATAAGGGAGCCATTGGACTTATGCAGGTAATGCCTTCTACTGCGGAGTACTTGGCTGAGAAATTGGGTATTTCAGTAAGTGGAGGGCAGGAACTCCGGGATCCGTTTCTCAATGTTAGGCTAGGTATCTATTATATCTCTTTATTGGAGGATAGATTTAATAATATAGAACATGCACTTGTTGCATATAATTATGGGCCGAATAAATTCGCATCTTCTAAAAAACTTAAAAAGAGCCCCCATTCCTATGTCAAAAAAGTCCTAGATTTTAAGAGCCTTCTTCATGATGAGAGAAGGTTGTCCGAACCTAGCTGATAAAGATTATTACAGAAATTCTGCTTGAAAGTCTTTCTGATAAATCCTTTCTTCATTAAAATTCTAATGAACAGCCCTGCATCAAGCTGCAGCACGCTTCAATTAATAGGTGAACAATGAAGTTTGGAATTGCTCTACCAAACTATGGGAAGTATGCAAGTAAAGAAATAATCGTTAGAATTGCAAAATCTGCAGAGGATTTTGGATTTGATTCCTTGTGGGTAAGTGACCATATCGTGATACCAGATTCACATAAGGGTTTTGGTGAAGTGTTTTATGAACCGTTGACGACATTGTCGTTTGTTGCTGCCAATACTTCAAGGATCGAGCTTGGTACGAGTGTGATAATTCTTCCTTACAGGAATCCGATTGTCGTTGCAAAAATGCTTTCGACACTGGATGTCCTTTCCGGTGGAAGGGTGATATTTGGAATTGGAGTCGGGTGGCTAAAGCGTGAGTTTGATGCTCTATCGGTGGTGTATGAAGAAAGAGGCGAAATAACGGATGAACAAATTGAAGTTTTTAAGGCCCTCTGGACTGAAGATCTGCCCGAATTTAAAGGTAGATACCACAAATTTTCAGAAATTAAGTTTTTTCCTAAACCTATTCAGAGACCTTATCCGCCAATCTGGGTTGGGGGTAACAGTGATAAAGCCATAAGACGTGCGGTTAAGTCAGGAGATGGATGGCACGCAGTAGGTCTGACTCCGGAAGAGATGGTTGATAAAGGGTCATACGTTTTAGAATCACTAAGCAAAGGAGGGAAGAAGAAATCGGATTTTGTAATTTCATTAAGAAAGAATCTACAAATCTATAAGTCAAAGAAGAAGCTTGATGGCAGAGAGTTACTTCGCGGTACTCCAGAAATGATATCTAAAGGTATTGAGTTATATAGTGAAAGTGGAGTGTCACATCTAATATTTCAAATTTTGGGCGCTAAAATTAATGATGTCATCGGTACAATGGAATTTTTTTCAACTCAAATCAGACCTTCACTAAATCTCAAATCCTAATCCAAAACGCGCGAATTCCCTGCACTTTGCTCCCACCATAGCCGTCATCGCGAGCATAGGCGTCGCGATCTCATCTTTGCTAATTATGAGTGCGTATAATGATTATATTTTTTGAATGTCGAGACACGACCACTTGGATTACTAAAAACCTGTAATCGAGATACTCTCTTCCACCTTGAGAGGTAAGATTTAAGATGGGGGTTGTTTTTGAAATGTAGCGACGACCTTCAGGTCACCATTTGACTCTGTTCTTCTCAAATCCAAGGCATACTTGATGGTCATTGAGAAGAACCCCCGTGCCGTGAAAAAAGCCCTGCACAGCGCTGTGTGATAACAGACGGTATGGAAAGTTCAATACAGTCTAAGTCTCCATATGAACCTTAAACATATATATAAATGTATATATATGTTTAAGGAATGTCGCTTATTTGAACATCCCTATTCCTTTAATTTAAGCCCTATTCTATTTTTAAGGTGATATTTACCCACTTAGTGGTTGATTATTACCCACAATCCATGTAAGTTTACAAGAAATTAACTATGCAAATCTAACATTTCATGTTATCTTTGCATGGATGCTTAAACGACGCCTGGAACAAAAAATCAAAGAAACTTTAGATCGAAGCCCTTCTGTTGCTTTGACCGGGCCAAGGCAAATTGGCAAAACAACGCTTGCGATCAATATCTCAGAAACAATGCCTTCGGTTTATCTCGATCTGGAAGATAAGCTTGATTTACAAAGGGTAGGGGACATCGCAGCCTTCCATGCGGAAAACCGTGACAAGCTGATCATCCTAGACGAAATACAGCGCCTGCCAGAGATATTCCCGCAACTGCGCGGAATAATCGATAAAGAGCGCCGCAGGGGAAATGAAGCCGGGCAATTCCTATTTCTTGGATCAGCCTCATTAGAGCTTTTACAGCAATCCAGTGAATCTCTTGCTGGCCGCATTGCCTATATCGAACTTTACCCGATCGATATTCTTGACTTTGCCGAAGGTAAACAGGACAAAATTAACACACTCTGGCTGCGCGGTGGTTTTCCTCAAAGCTTGCTTGCCAAATCTGATCGTAACAGCCTCGTATGGCGGCGTGATTTTATAAGAACATATCTTGAAAGAGATATCCCACAGCTCGGCCCAAGAATACCGGCAGAAACGCTCGGCCGGTTCTGGACGATGCTGGCCCATAATCAGGGCTCAGTCCTAAATGCCGCACAAATCGCAAGAAACCTAGAAGTTTCTGGTACGACAATCGGGCGCTACCTCGACCTTTTAGTTGACCTTCTTCTTGTCAGGCGGTTAAGGCCTTGGACTTTTAATGAAGGAAAGCGCCTTGTCCGTTCCCCGAAAGTCTATGTCAGAGACAGCGGGATTACACATGCCTTGCTCAATATCTCAAATTATAATGATCTTCTGGGTCATCCCGTCGTAGGGGGTAGCTGGGAAGGATTTATGATTGAAAACATTCTTTCAGTCACACCGACCGAAGCTATTCCTTATTATTATCGCACGTCAGGCGGCGCGGAAGTTGATTTAATCCTAGAATTCAGCATGAATGAAAAATGGGCTATTGAAATCAAACGAAGCTCAGCGCCATCCTTATCAAAGGGGTTTCATATTGGATGTGAGGACATCAAAGCGACTAAAAAATATGTTCTTTATTCGGGGTCTGAAACATTCCCCATGGGGAATGATATAACCGCTATTTCCTTGCATGATCTCATGCAAGAAATTATCAAACATCAATGATCTAACCGACAGGAGATTAAGCCATGAACAAAACTCTTGATGAGAAAATTAGGAAGCTGAGTAAAAAAAGACAGGCCAAAATAAAGGCCCGGTCCGCTAAACTTATTCAGGAACAGAGCGAAGAAAACCGAAAAAAGTCAGAGGCAAAACCATCCAATTCATCAGAAACTTAGCTATGCAAATCTAACATCCAGTGTTACATTTGCATGGATAGTTCATGCGATAAAATCATTGTTTTAATTGATAGATTGCGTTTCAACGCCTCAACACTTCAAGCGATAAAGCCCCAAACTTAAGATGTGATAATGTATCATACGGCAATTCGTTATTGTGTCTTGAATCTTTGTTTTAGTTATATTAGTAAATTGCCATATATTTTTCGATAACGAAAACCATAATATGCCACTCGATTGGCCGCCGTCATTAACCATAGAAACCGAACCGGTCATGAAGCGGTTTATCGAGAAAGATGATCCCAGTGGGTTGCCTGCTGCAGAGGTAGAGAAAATCAGGGATATAATCACCGCGCTTTTGGTTGCCGAAACTATTGAAGACGTACCAGCCCTCCCAGGGTGGAAGCTGCATGCTTTACGTGGTGATCGTAAAGGGCAATGGAGCATTACAGTTACAGGTAACTGGCGTATTGTTTTTGAGATTATTGATAATCAAATATCCAATTTAAACTTGGAGGACTACCACTGATGAGCAAGATAGGAATGAAGCCGTCACACCCAGGCGAATTTATCCGCCGTCAAATATTGGCACCACTTGATCTCAGTGTTGCCAGTGCAGCGAAGATACTGGGCGTGCGCCGGGCAACGCTCAATGATCTCGTAAACGGAAAGTCCAATCTATCGCCGGAAATGACTTTACGGATAGAAAAGGCTTTTGACGTTGACATGGATTTTCTGCTGCGGCTGCAGGCGCTTTATGATGCACACCGTATGCGTAGCAAGAGCGGCGATATTAAGGTACAGCGTTATCAGCTTGGTTGACCAATGACTGAGAACATTGAAAATTGTCCAAAGATATTCTAATGCGCAGTAGCGTTGAATTTATTTTGAAAAGGTGTTCGAGTGTGATGACAGACGGTATGGAAACTGCGGTTTGAAAACATTTTGGTTTCTATTTAGCTTTTTCATTATAGATTAACATTACCCGATCTGTTGGGTTGGGTGTGCCTGATTATTTAGACAATGCAGAGAGACGATGACTTGATTAATAAATTGCCACGGAACCAAGTCAAAACGTATGCTGACGCACGGCATCCTATCCCGAATGAATTTCTTGCTACGCTTCGGGATATATGAGTGCAAATATTGAGGTGAAAAATGTATGTTATGATAAATTGTTTCTTTCTATCAAAAAGTGTATATTATCGACTTCATAGCGCGACACGAGACAAAATAAATTGATGGACAAATTTTATAAGCAGATATTATAACCTTAATTAGTCAACTAATTTGTTGGAAATTCATGTTATGCTTGTAATTGTAAACAGTCCTTTATCATGTCTTCCAATAGCATAAGCCCTGAAATAGAAGCACTTACGATAGTAGCATTAGGCCGTTTTAATCCTGCTATCTTCCATCCGTCGTGGTTCTCAAAAATACATATGTTTTCAGAAACCGAAATTAACCAAGCATTGGAAGAGTTTAAAGGTGTTGTTCATAAAGATATTACGGATTTCCAAATTTATTGGTGTCGTTTTGTTGTTGAGCCAACTAGGATAATCGTTACAACAAGGATGGATGCTTATTTTGAACGTCTGCGTGACCTTCTTTATGCAACTTTCAAGGAACTAATCCACACTCCTATAACTGCTGTTGGTATAAACCCAGAAGCAGATTTTAAAGCTCCTTCCCGTGAGAGGTGGGACAACTTTGGGCATAGGCTTGCTCCAAAGGATGATTGGCATGAAATTACAGGCAATCCAGGTCTTAGAGAGCTTATTATTGAAGATAAGCCAAGGGCGGATAAATTTACTGGGTATACACAAATTAAAATTAAACCCTCTGAAAAAATCGAAAACGGCATATATATACATATGAATGACCATCATTCTTTTGAAAACTATAAGCTGGAAGATGGCGCGAAACACTTGCTTGAAGTATTAGAGGAAGGGTTTCCTAACACAATGAAAAGATGGGAAAAGATACACAAGCACCTTACAAGTCTGATATAATATTGTTATGAATAATATTGCTGAAATTTTAGATACTGTTATTGAACCCACTGAAATTGGCACAGAGGTCGGCCGGATTGATAAAACTCATCCCAAGGCTTATTCCGATGAAGGTGGTCAAACAATAGCTTATATTCCCTCTAAAGACGGAGGGAGTTCAGGAGTATCTTTTTATGATGTTGAGAGAATCAAAACTCCGCCAGTTCGTAAGCCTATAGATCGGGAGACACCTTTTTTTAGAACAATGACAAAGTGGGTGGGAGAAGTAATCGAGGTACATGAATACAGTTTTTTAGCTCGTGTGTATGAAGAAAAAAATAATGGTGCCTCTGGTGTTTATGATGATTACGTAGATTTTAATTTTGCTGAAGTAAACGATAGCGATAGAGAGTTTATCAAGGATGGCGCAATATTTGACTGGCATATAGGACAAAGATTTAAACCCTATCGCCAGATGGAGAATACGTCTATTATTATTTTCAGAAGAATGCCGGTCTGGAGAAATTATCTTGAAAAGGCAGAAGAAAAAGCAAAAGAATTTACCAACATGATGGGTTGGTCTGATAGTACCTGAATGTTTCCAGTACAGGATGATACTTTTGAGGTGTCAGTTTTTGGCACAGGTTTTGGTGAGTGTGTACTTGTCCATATTGGAAACAACGACTGGATAGTTGTTGACGCATGTCTTGACCCAAGCACAAAAACTCCCTGCGTTTTGGAATATTTCTCTTCAATTGGCGTTGACCCCGCCAAAGCAATTAAATTGGTTATAGCCACGCACTGGGATACAGACCATGTTGAGGGTCTAGCAGAGATACTTCGTGTTTCTGAAGAATCTGAATTTGTAATGTCTAAAGCATTAAAGAACGAAGACTTCCGGCGCTTTGTTTTTGCTATGCCCGATATTCCTGGAGTACCTAAAACATCTACAAAAGAGTTTTTTGAAATTTTCAAGATTTGTGCTGAAAGAGCGGCCAAAAGAACTTTAGGGGCAATCACTCTAGCTTCAGAAAATCAAACTTTGATAAGAGATGAGATTAACATCGGCGGAAAGGATGTCGAAAGAGAAGTCATAGCTCTTAGCCCTTCTTCAGCGGCACAGCTCAAAAGTCTTGAAGGATTTTCCAAGTTGATGGCAAACGAGTTTGAACCTGTTCGTAATTTACGACAGCTTGAGAATAACCATACTTCTATAGTTTTATGGGTAAAGGTGGGGAGTATTAATATACTGCTTGGAGCGGACTTGGAAGAGCTGGGAGTTCCAGATGATGGCTGGCAACGAATTCTTAATAATCAAAAACTTCCACGTGGCAGTAAATCTGAGATGTTTAAAATTCCGCATCATGGTTCTGAAAATGGTCATCATGCTGGCGTTTGGAGCGATTTGGTTGTAGATGATAATTTTTCGGTTGTTACACCATTCCAACATGGCCACCACAACTTGCCGACAAATAGTGATCTAAGACGCATATCTAGTTATTCCCAAAAGGCTTACATAGCAGGGGGAACAGTACCCGCAAGTTTAAGAAAAGATAAGGAAAGGAAAAACCTTCTGCGAAAGGTAAATAAAAATCTACAAAGAAAAAGAAGAGAATTAGGGCACGTTATAATGCAGAAAAAAATAGTTCCCCCCTCGGACTGGTCAGTGGATTGTATTGGGGTCTGTAAAAAAATTTAAGATGCCGAGTAAACTGTTGCAAAAAGGTGTGTTTATACACTTACATGCAGGTAGTTATCCAAAGTGTGATAAGGTCGCTTGTGGAAAATCCTTTCCAAACAATTTTATAAGAATTTCTCCAACTTAAACTAAGATAGTATTATAGGGGGTGGATTATAAGTCCAGTTCTTCCCCCTCTTCGCCGAGCAGGCACCCGATGGTATATGTATGTTAAGTATCAAGAATACAAACTTAGGTCAATTTTCATCCAATCTTTATTTCCCTTCTTATTTCTTCTCAGGAGCGTGGCAACGAATAAATTAGTTTAAATTTCGTATTCGCCGTCCCAATCTAGCTTAACTTCAGGCGGAGAGATCACATGTCCCCAAACTCTTCCGTTTCCTTTAATACCTTTGAATTTCCCATCACCACCGTCAAGAATCCATTTCCCTTCTATCTTAGCCTCGCCGTTATCTATGAAAGTTCTGCCGTCTATCCTTCCCCAGTCTCTGTCTCCTTCTTTGTCTGTGTTGCTGTAATAAGCGTGGAATGTACTATCATCTCCTTTAATATCCGAAAAAATCCAGTAGGTAAGTGTGGCACCTTTCCATTTCACGTCTGAACAATCCTGCTCACCTGATACTTCTGCAAAATTTAAGTGATGACCACCGCGATGATGTAATGTAACATCATTCTGCCAATTTACTTTACCTGAAAAACTACCGCTAAATTTCTTCATTTATCTGTCCCCTTTTACAAATATTTGATGTCATATAGTTTGACAAATAAATGATAGTTTACCGTCCACTTATGTCAAGCAGCATGTAAATGTGAAGTATGATTTCTGTAATAATCCGCTTCTACCTGAACCAGTGTACGGTATCCATGTGCTGAATGAAGGTAACCGCATCGAGCTTTTATATAAACTTTACTAGCTTAATTCTACGAGCTTCTTACGAGTAAACTCTGAATTCATTGCTACGCTTCGGAATATCTAAGTGTTGCAAAAACGTAACCCTTTAAAAATAATACACTATATGATAGTATATTATTAGATAATATACAGGAGTTATTATCAATGCCGAAAGATTCAACCAGAATTTCCTTTGTAACACAGACAGGAAAGCGCAAACGCCTGGATGGTATAGCCGGAGCCTTCGGAAAAAATCTGAGCGCTGTTATCAATGAGGCGCTTGACCAGTACATCGAGCTTCACGAATGGCAACTGGCCCATATTCAGAAAGGAATGGAGGCCGCCCGCCGTGGTGATTTTGCCAGGGAAGCCGAAGTAAAGGCTTTTTTTGATAAATACGGCCAGACTTCATGAAGCTGAAATGGACACGCCTTGCCCTACAGGACTTGCGCCATTTGCATGAGTATATAGCTGATGATGATCCTTCAGCAGCAAGCCGCATGGTAACTCGTATGCAAGAGGCAACAGAACGTTTGAAAAACCATCCTCAAATGGGAAGGCCAGGGCGGGTGCAAGGAACACGAGAGCTCGTCATAGCCGGATCGCCTTACGTTGTGGTTTATATTTTGGGAGATACTGAAATCCAGATTTCAGCCATTATTCATAGTGCCATGCGTTGGCCCGACACTTTCCGTTAGGAAAACCTTTGAAACACTATTATTCTTTTGCCTAAATTTTGGCAACTGTTAAGTGTTGCAAAAAGGAGTGTTTATGCAACAGCGGTATAAACGAGGCTGGCTTAGTTGAAGTGTGATAAGGTAGCTTGTGGAAAATCCTTTCCGCATTGTTATGTCTAATTTCTCATAAAAACACAAATCTTTTGTTCGGAAACAATTACCACTTACATTTAATTTACATGAGTTGTATAATCCTTCTTGTATTTTTGTAAATAAAAATACAGGCGGAATATAGCATGAAGAAGTTATTTCTTCTGAGTTTTGTATAGGTTTTATTCGTAACCGTAGGCGTAGTATCGATGCCAACAAATGCACATGCGTTTTTTTTCTTTAGGCCATTTAGGAAGCTGTGCAAGAGAGAATAATCGGGCCGAAGAGAAAAGCATCCAGGTTTGTATTCTTTGAAATGATAAAGCATTTAAAAGGGATGGTAGTTGAGATTACTGCCATAAATCTAAAAAATGATGAGGAAATAAAATTTGAGATACCTATTAATTGACGCCCGCTCCGCACTGACTTGTGCTTAACGTCTGCAGGATTCTTTCAATGCATAGATAAAGATAAGATGCGAGATCACAAAAGATTTCAAATACTTTTTTAGGGGGTTGTGCATGAGATTGTTTAAACTATTTTCTATATTTGTTTTATTTGTATTCATTGCTTTAGGAACTGTTGGTGGCTGCGGCGGAGGCGGAGACGGTCCTCCACCACCAGGAGCATGTCAGATGCCGGCGTTAGATACAGATTTTTCAGACTTGGGTTATTTTTTCATCGATGCTCCGAATAATATTTTGGTTGGGGTAACGTCCACAGGGGAGATAGTGGCTATTGCAGCCGCTGATATTGTTCCCGACCCTCTAGTTATCGCCCTCGGTGCAACACCTATTAGCGCGAATGTGGCGCTAATAGATTTTGCAATAGTAGAGGATCTTTTATTTGATGCCACCGGCGAAGGTGTAAGGGTCGCAAGCGGGACTATATTTCAAGTAAATGATTTGATTGTCGCCGAGGTGCCTCTGGGGGTTGATATAGAAGGAGAATGCGATAGTGTAGAGCCTTTGGCTAGAGCTGTGGAAGAATCCATGAAGAAATTAACTACGGAGAAAGTCCAAACGAGGGGATTCGATGATGGGGCCCCCGCCACCCTAAGCGACTTTGCCAACCAGATACTCAACTCGGAAGAGTAACTCTCGTGAGGAAAGAGATAATCAGCGGGAGCGAGAACAGGATTGAGGGAGAGGCGACCGATCCCGATAAAAACTATCTAATCTTATTTCAGGAGCACCTCATAATCTCATTCTCGACCATCTACGCGAGTTGCGTGAAGGGCAGAAGCGAATTGAAAGGTCTGTTCGTGATATTAAATCCGAATTGGTTTCTATACGTCACCATATGCACGCAGCAGATAGTGATAATCTAAGGCAGGATAACCGGCTTGGGGAAATAGAAACACGTCTTGAAGGTATTGAAAACCGCCTCGATTTGACAGATGCCTAATTGATATAATCAACCAGAGTGATAAATATTTTTTCGCCCAAACTGTTGCAAAAAGGAGCGTTTATGCAACACTATTGGGGTGACTTGTAACTATCTGAAATTATTCAATCATGAATGTTGCAAAAATCTATTGCAAAATGAAAATCGGTTATGCACGTACATCTACCGATGAGCAAAGCTTGAATTTGCAGCTCGATCATTTGTACAATAAGATAATAAGAAAATTAAAGAAGCTTTTGAATATGAGTCTGAAGCGCTTCGTAATCAATATGGGCGTAGATGCCTGTGGTTCTGGGATCTGCGTGGCCCAGCATGTTTTGTAGGTCGAATATTGGGGTTTCTTTTCTATAAAGTCTGGTGGCAAAGGTATGGCGTAGCTTGTGAGGTATCAGCTTTCCGTTATACCCTGCTTTTCCCTTGAACTGTCTGGACCATCTCCATCCTGTAGTACGATGTACATGGCCTTTCTTCTTCCCAGGAAACAAGTATTCGGATCTATGTCCGTCCTTTTCCCTTACAAGATGTCCAGTCTTTAAAGAGCAGTCTTCTGATATCCTCATTCCAGATAGATTCATAAGGGCAATAAAAGCCCTTCCTTCTGATTCGTATTGGTCGAGGGTTTTCATAAAATCTATTGATAGGGAACTATCGGTACAGAGTTAATTCTGTAAGGTTTCATTGTAAAGTGTTGGGAGAAAATGTATATTTTAATTCAATTAAAGGGAGGCTAGTACATGGAACCTGCAAATCAAAAATTCATAGCTGCTGCCGTCCAGACCGCCCCGGTTTTTCTAAACAAGGATGAAACGATAGGGAAGGTTTGCGGCTTAATTGAAGAGGCTAGTGAAAGTGGCGCTAGTTTAATTGTTTTTCCCGAAGCCCTCATACCTGCCTATCCATATTGGCCGAAGGATTTGGGAACTGGTCCGGAAAGGAAGCTAGTGTTGGATGCTTACACTGAACTCTATAAAAACTCGGTGGAGATTCCCAGCAAAGATATTGATAAGCTGTCCGCGGCTGCAAAAAAATCAGGGGCTTATGTCATTATAGGGGTGAATGAAAGACAAGGGGGCACCCTATATAATACTATTCTTTTTATAGAAAAAAATGGAAAGATTCTAGGGAAACATAGAAAGCTGATGTCAATAGATAGTGAGAAGTGTATTTGGGGGATGGGTAGCGCAGAGGATTTAACGGTATTGGATACAGAATTTGGAAAGATAGGTGGATTTTTCTGCTATGAACATCATATGACGCTAGCAAAATATGCAATGTTTACAAAGGGAGAGCAGATACATGCAGGACTTTGGGCGGGGCATGGTTTTGTTAAACCAACAATGGACTGCTCCAGTAGAGAGTATGCCTTTGAGGGGCAGGTATTTGTAATCGTGGCATCTGGTTATATCAACGAAAGTATGGTTCCAGATAGCTTTCCACTCAAGAAATACACAACTTGGGACTTCCCTGGCGGAAGCGCGATAATTAACCCAAGGGCGGAATATATAGCAGGCCCACTATATGATAAAGAAGGAATCGTGTATGCCGAGATTGACATGGATATGATCATAAGAGCCAAAGCGGTCATCGATTCAACAGGGCACTTTTCCAGGCCGGATATACTGAATCTCGATATAGCTGATACAAATTACTCTCAGAGGCAAGCGGAGAACAATTATTCGTATATTCCAAAAGAAGAATATGGATTCATTATGAAATCTATAGATGAACTAAGGGAAAGGCAGGAAGTAATCGAATCCAAAATAGATGGGATCATTAAATCCATTTCCAAAAGTAACAAGGGTAAAAATAAGTAGATGAATAGGAGTTATATTTGCTAATTATCTATGTTGAAATTTTCTGGTAGGATAATTGGGCTCCTTTTTCATAGAGAGAAATGATAGCAGAAGGCTTTAAATTAATGCTGATTGGGATGGGTACAGTCTATATATACCTTATATTGCTCATGATTTTAATCATGATTTCGGCCAAGATTTTTAAGCGTAAGGTTAGTGCACAAAAAATACCTGTTGTTAGAGAAAAAGGTTTGCAAGATCTTATACCCGTTATTTCAGCTGCAATTGCTGCCTATAAGTCGAGGAGAAAACATCAACTATAAGGAATACTAAATGAAGAAAATTCTATTCCAGGACACATCCTTTCGAGATGGGTTTCAATCATTTTTCGGGGCGCGAGTTTTGACTGAAGACTTTATTCCTGCTGTTGAGGCAGCAGTCCATGCTGGGATTAATCATTTCGAAGCGGGCGGCGGAGCGCGATTTCAAAGCCTTTTTTTGTACTGTGGTGAGTCGGCATTTGATATGATGGATAAATTCAGGAAGGCAGCGGGACCTGATGCGAATCTTCAAACTCTGGCAAGGGGTATTAACGTAGTTGCACTTTCTCAACAGCCGAAGGACATGATTGACCTACATGCCAAGACGTTTAAAAAACATGGAATAACTCACATAAGAAATTTTGATGCGCTAAATGACGTAAGAAATTTGGAGTACTCCGGCGAGCGCATAAAGGATGCAGGACTACATCACCAGGCGGTTGTGACTATGATGGAACTTCCACCAGGATGTACGGGTGCCCATGATGCAGCATTTTACTTGAAGACTTTGCGACAGATACTGGACTCTGGCCTACCACTCGATTCTATTTGTTTCAAAGACGCTTCAGGCACCTCCCATCCCAAGAAGTTTTATGAGACCGTTAAGGGGGCGAGAGAGCTGGTTGGAAATGACGTCATACTTTGGGTGCATTCACATGAGACCGCGGCGCAAGGAGTAGACCAATATATGGCCGCTATTGAAGCGGGGTGTGATGGAATCTGCATTGCGCGCGCACCGGTTTCTGGCGGTACTTCTCAGCCTGACATAATTTCAATGTGGAATGCTTTAAAGGGTACTGAATATACTCTTGATATAGATATTAGCAAGGTGTTGGAGGCAAACTCCGTATTTAAGGAATGCATGAAGGACTATTATTTCCCACCCGAAGCCTTAAGGGTATCTTCTGAGGTAATATTATCTCCAATGCCTGGTGGTGCGCTAACCGCTAACACTATGATGATGAGGGATACCGGTACACTTCATCTGTATCCAAAGGTTATTGAAGCGATGTCTGAATGCGTGGCGAAGGGTGGATATGGAACTTCAGTCACCCCTGTTTCACAATTTTATTTTCAACAGGCTTATGCAAATGTCACACAGGGTCCTTGGAAGAAGATTACCGACGGTTATGGTAATATGGTTCTTGGATACTTTGGTCGCACACCTGTTGAGCCTGATCCTGAGGTTGTCAAAGTAGCAGAGGAGCAAATGGGGAAACCGAGGTTTGAAGGTAATCCGGTTGATGTATTGGATCCAGGCATTCCTAAGGCAAAGGAGATATTAGAAAAGGAGGGTCTTCCGGTGAATGATGAAAATATCTTCATCGTTGGAGCCCTTGCTACACCAGGGGGGAATAAGGGACTCGAGTTTCTTAAGGGTAATTTCTCGATAAGTGTGAGAAAAGTTTCTCAAGAGAAGGAAAAAGAGGCCAAAGCGCCCGAGCCAGTAAAATCTGCCAAAGATGGTGGAGGATTTGAGAACTTCGTCATCACTGTTGATGGAAAGGATTACAATGTGACTGTCAGGGAGGGGGATTCAGAAATACAAACGGTCTCACAAGTCTCTAAAGCCCCCGCTCAACAACAAAAGGTAGAGCAACAACAGACTTCTTCCAACAATGTCGTGCCAGTAACGGCAAACTTACCAGGCAACGTCTATAAGGTAGCTGTAAATCCAGGGGATGACGTCAAAGAGAATGATACCCTCATCGTTCTCGAGGCCATGAAGATGGAGACTCCGGTGGCAAGTCCGTGCGCGGGAAAGATTCACTCGGTTGAAGTAAATCTCGGTGAAGTAGTAGAGTCTGGGCAGCTATTGTTAACTATAAATCAAGTATGATCTCTAACCGAATTCATTATTTATCCATCCTTATATTAATTTTTTCAGTTTTCTTTTCAGCTCAGATCGCCTTTTCTGCACCCGTTCAAACAGAAACGGAAGACACCGAAGTGATAAGGAGTCTTCCCTCCCTGGAAAAACTGATTCAGAGCGTGGGCGAATCAACTGGTATTTCAGGATTTATAAAAGGACAGGCGCAGGACTGGACCCTGGGAATTGGGCGGGTAATTATGATCATAGTTGGATCCCTGTTGCTTTATTTAGGCATTGTCAAAAAGTTTGAACCATTGCTCCTGGTGACAATATCTTTTGGTTGTATTTTATCAAACATACCCTTTTCTGGTTTGAATGAGCCGGGGGGAATTATTTCCTACATCTATGATGTTGGCATTAAAACAGGCGTTTTCCCCTTGATAATTTTTATGGGTGTAGGAGCATTGACGGATTTCGGTCCATTGCTTGCTAACCCGAAAACCATACTACTAGGTGGGGCTGCACAGTTCGGAATATTTACAACCGTTGTTGGAGCCCTCGCATTATCGGAATCCTTCACCCAAATTGATTTCTCCTTCAAGGATGCAGCGTCTATTGGGATCATAGGGGGTGCAGACGGTCCGACGGCTATTTATCTCTCGTCACAGCTTTCACCGCGGCTGCTGGGCGCCATATCAGTTGCCGCATATTCTTATATGGCACTCGTTCCCTTAATACAACCTCCGATAATGAAAATGTTGACTAATTCTAGCGAGAGAAAAATTAGAATGCGACAATTGCGTCCCGTGGGAAGGGCTGAGAAAATTATTTTCCCTTTAGTATCGCTTGGTATTTGCTTGATACTTTTACCTTCAGCGGCTCCACTAATAGGTTTTTTCATGTTTGGAAATCTAATGAGGGAATGCGGTGTTGTTGAAAGGCTTTCTGATACAGCGAGGAATGCCCTTATTAATATTACAACTATATTTCTTGGACTCGGAGTAGGTTCCAAGCTTTCTGCGGATCAATTTTTGTCTGCAGAAACGATTGGAATCTTATTATTGGGAGTGATTGCCTTTGGTATAGGAACAGCGTCGGGGGTATTGATGGCTAAATTAATGAATCTTTTCTCGGCTAACAAAATAAACCCCTTGATAGGTTCGGCTGGTGTATCGGCGGTTCCTATGGCGGCTCGAGTGTCACAGGATATAGGGTCCAGGGAAGATCCACAGAACACACTATTGATGCATGCAATGGGTCCTAACGTTGCAGGTGTAATCGGCTCTGCGGTTGCTGCAGGGATGCTTTTAGCCGTATTCCGGTGATAAATTGGTCTGGTTAATAGTATCGTCTCTGAGTTTTTCTAAATAATTTCAAACATCGTTTTGGATTTCTTTCACAGTATTATTAATTTATCTTAAATTAAACCTAAAGAGTTTAATGAAAACGTATTCCCGTTTATCAAGATGGTAAACAAGGATAAAGTCATCGCCGCCAGTAGGGATTACCTTTATTTAAAGAGGCGTGGTTACTCTCTTCGTTCTATTTTAGAAATAATTGGAAACCATTTTCAACTTAATACGAGTGAGCGTAATGTTCTTTTCAGGGGATTTTTTACCAAAAACGAGATGAGGGACAGATTAACAAAGCTAGTAGACCCTAGACATGTGAACGGAAAAAATTTAGAGATAGATGGTTACAATCAACTAATCACCATAGAGTCCTACAGAAAAGGGAGCTTCGTTTTCATTTCAAAGGACGGCGTGGCGCGAGATACAGCATCGGTCTACCGATCATACAAAATTAGCCCTATTACTGAGGAGGTCCTTAATATACTTTTCAATAATCTAGGTGTTATTAGACTCGCGGAATTTATTTTCTATTTTGATCAGCCTGTATCACATTCAGGAAAATTATGTGAGATGATAAATGGCATGATTCTTAAATACGGCTTAAATGGTAAAGCAGAAACTGTAAAATCCCCTGATTTTATCCTGAAGAGTGGGAATTTAGTAGCTACATCCGATACAATCATAATGGCAGGAGCAGGTAGTATTTTTGATTTGGCGGGTTGGCTCATAGATAGGGTATGGCAACCCAAATTGGTAGATTTTAGAGAGTTTTGACATGATAACTAGTGTCTTTTTTCAGTGACTCTATCAAACTCTGTTTTAAATCCCAAAGTGCTTGTGTAAGAGAGACATGGTAGATATGTGGATTCACAATTCTTTTCACGCCAGAGTCAAGACGAGCTATATCATTCTTACGAACTGCGCGAATTTCATCGATAGACGGTAGATCATATGTTAACTTTCCTTGTGTAAGTATTTGTGTTAAAAGGGGTTCAATCTCACTTACTTCACCCTTACTCAGTATTCGAAGCTTTGTGTGGTCAGTTGGATGATGTAGGGTAATCCGTTTGTTTTTAATTGGGTCATCGCATTGTAATCCAAGCACATCGGCAGTTGCTTTCGATCTGTCATCGTATACTCGCCAAACAGGCTTATAGCCTGGATTGAGAGTCTTTATTGGTGTCTCAGAGAGCTTAATTGCTGGAATCCACTCACCTTTTTCTTCAACCGCAACAACCTTGTATACTCCATCCAGGGCTGAATCCCCGTTTGATGTAATCAGCCGCGTACCAACCCCATATATAAGTCGTCTAATTAGATTGTCTGCATCAACGCCGTATCTAGGGGCCTCTTCTTCGATCTGCGTAATGATTTGCCAAATTACAAGTTCGTCTAACTGATTCGAGAGTACAATCTTTGCTTCCGTAAAACCCGCGTCATTTAACATCTTGGCAGCTTGTATACTGAAATAGGCTAGATCACCTGAGTCCAGTCTGATTCCCACCGGCTCGTGGCCTTTTCGCTTAAGCTCCTCAAATACCTTGATGGCGTTTGGTACACCGCTTTCCAGCGTATTTATAGTGTCAACTAATAAGATGCAATCGTCGGGATATACGTCGGCGTATGCTCTAAAAGCACCGAGCTCTCCTTCTCCAAGTGCCATAAATACCTGAACCATGCTATGGCCATGCGTCCCCTTGGGTGGGTATCCTAGCACGTGGGAGATTCCGACGGTAGAAGAAAAGTCGGCGCCTCCAATTAGAGCGGCTCGTATTCCAGCGTTTACTCCTTTTTCATGACCACGGCGCATGCCAAATTCGATTAATGTTTGACCTCGACCCGTTTCGTGAATTCGGGCTGCCTTTGTGGCGATTAGTGATTGATAATTTAGTTGATTAAGTAGTGGGGATTCAAGGATTTGGGCCATGGCAAGAGATCCCTGAACTACTGTGAGTGGAACATTAGGATGAACGACCCGACCTTCAGGAATGGCAAGTAGTGAGATGCTATCGAATGTGCCATTCTTTCGAAGCCAGGCAAGAAAATCTTTGTTGAATAGCTGTCTTCCAGTCGTGGTGGTTTGTGATCTTAAATACTCGATGTCTTCTTTACGAAAATGGGCAGTTTGCATCCAGTTAACAATCCATTCTAATCCGGCGTTGATACAATAACCTGCCTTATGAGTGCCGTAATCTGGATAGTTTCTAAAGAAATGGTCGAACTGTACATTCTTCTCGTGTAAGCCCGTGCGGTAGTAGAGCTGAGCCATTGTGAGCTGATATTGGTCAGTAAATAAGATTCCTTCGGCTGTTTTTCTTTGGGATTCGTTCAATTTTGACCGTCCAATAGCTAACGATATTTGGGCGAATTAATGTTTTCCAATAATTAATCTACAAAAACTAGGACTACTATTCAATGAAGCTTAAATAAAAAAGTCCAATTCAAAATCGTTATACTAATGTTAGTAATGTAAAAGCCAGATATTTTAAGGACAGATTCTTTGCATAATTACTTAGCAGTTTGTATGTTATCTCTGTATCTTAAAATTTCTTTCAAATATATAGTGTTTGGATTTTTACCCATACTTTATCGCTTGTATTCCCTGATTATAACAATCGAGAACAAGATATCGATCGGGTATACATGATGTTTATTTTTTTTCTTTGTCTTGATACAAAGAAACAACCCTTCGACCCTTCGATTTTACTCAGGGCTCAGATACCGTCTTAAAAGTCAAGATGTTTTTACACAATAATCTGGATCAAATGG
>JALLOG010000259.1 GCA_027717645.1 Desulfobacterota bacterium AH_259_B03_O07 | reverse complement strand
TTTTTGAAATTAAGCACGAAGGTTATGTAATTGGATGGATGACTGAAGGAGATGGCAAGGGACTTATTATATTCAAGCCCTTTTCAGGGGCCTATGTAGAAATCTTCTATGAAACTGACAATTATAAACAAGCAAAACCTTCCTTTGATGAGTTAAAAGACTACGTAGCTTCAGAGAGTATAAGGATTGGCTATGGGATTAGTCAATAAACATGTAAGCATGCACATCGTATTGTAAGAGAAGCCTTCAATAAATCAGATATTCAGAACCTGAAATTACAGATTGAATCTGAAATTAATATATGTAGAAGACTAAAATAGGGGTAAGAGGCGATGAAAAGATTTATTATCTTCCTTATTGCTACATTTGTTTTAGTTCTATCAATTCCAAGAATTAGCAGAGCGGGTGGTTTCCATCATTTTCATGGTCATCACGGGCATCATTATGTCAGACCTCATGGTAATCTCTTTTACAAACATCACGGAATTCACCATGGCATACATCATAAACCTCACTTCCATAAGACCCACTTTCATAAACCTCATTTCCTTAAACATCATTGATATCACTAACATCAGTTTCATAAGCATAAGTGTTAGAAGTAAGTAAATGACAATAAAAGCTGAGGAAATACCTTGTATGGGAAAGTCATGCTGAGAAGTTATAGATGTCCTTTTAGAATGTGAGAGATATTCTATGAATATGCCTCAAATTGAGGCTTTTTTTATTAACAAAGTTGAAAATAAAAGAATTTTTTCAACGCCCGAGTTCAGCTGCGTTGCATAGCAAGATGGGAGCAACGTCGGCTACAACGAGTTGTTAGGCTTTCATCCAACCTTAACCACTAAACTTGAGCCTCACTTCCTCGCCAAAATCATTGAATATATCTTCTCTGGCTCATGCCAGATATTAACATCGCTAAATGGCAATTGTGAGAAAAGCTCCTGGACCTCTCGTTTATCCAACGAATTTACAACCCAACCAGTATCTTCACCGTAAGACTTCTCGTGAGGATGATGACCACAATGAGCAGTTAACAGATGTCCATCTTCGCCCAAAGCTGAGTGAAGCTCTTTATGGAATTCTATTATCTCTTCGTAGGATAGATATTCAGTAAGACCGATACTTACAATTATGTCTGGGGATTGAATCGGATAATCCATTGGATTGAGGGCATTGCCAAGATGGAAGCATATCTTTTCAATTCCCATCTCTTTTGCTCTCGAAGATGCCACCTCTACTGCTTTTTCATCCAAATCCAGCCCATAAGCACGTACATTTCTATCTTTAATATCTTCAAAAACACCAATGAGGTCACGAGCGTATCCACACGGCAAACTTAAGATGGTTATCTCCTTTTCGGGAGGTGATGTTTCGATCAAACGCTTTAGCGTTTCCTGTACTACTGCAAGCCTGTTCCTTGTGGCTTTGGACCAAGGAATGTTCAAGAAGTGTTTGTCCACGATTTTCCCTAGTATAAACCTTCCTTCTGGCTCATTCCGATAAATAAGGTCAAAAGCTTTAGCGCTCCCCTGATTCAAAAGGGTTTCCTTAGCATAGCTACTAAGTGTTGCGAGATAGTATATAGGGATCATGTGAATCTTGCCCTTCTTTAACAAGCTCAATGGTATCGATTTTATCGTTCTGGTTTTAGATGCAAGTTTTTTCTCGTGCATGGTTTTATCTCCTTTGTATCAACCCCTATGAGGACATTGCCGTTCCTGTATTTAGACATTGGATTGATATCAGCCCCGGATCCGACCATCGTCAAGATGACACTCCGCTTGCCACCTACGGCGAAACGTTTTGGCTATTGCGCTCATACCTGAAATAAGTCCTGACATCCCGCCGTTTCGGGATTATGTCCAAACTATTTCAGACATGCCCCGCGCAAAGTCAAAGTGCCACAGATTTCAGTAATTTTCAGCATAATCCCGAAAAAGCCTCATAATAGTTTTTGTGCGCTCGCCAACAGAGCCGCTACCGATTTCGTGATCATCGATCTGAACAATCGGGATCACCCCCTTGCTTGTAGACGTAATGAACGCTTCATCCGCGGAACTCAATTCCTGTAGACTCAATTGGCGTTCCTCGACCGAGAAATGTTCCCGTGAAAGACGCAAGATATTCTTTCTTGTTATACCATGGAGGATGTCATCTTTGGGGGTGATCAGTGTATCTCCAACAAAAATGAAAAAGTTATCTCTGGGACACTCGGTTACCCTATTCTGATAATAATACAGTATG
>JALLOG010000258.1 GCA_027717645.1 Desulfobacterota bacterium AH_259_B03_O07 | reverse complement strand
TCTGCCCCCAGCCAGCAAGGCATATACACAGACATAGGGGGGCTTGGTGTTGTTGCAGACAAAAGCACTATGATCCCGGGCGGTACGGGAAACTTTTTGGGCTTTGGTGCTCCCTCACTAAGCGGGGGCAACGTGGCGTTCGTAGGCTTTAGCAACTCGCCCGACCAGATAGGAATCTACACAGACATAGGGGGGCTTAGCGTTGTTGCAGACAAAAGCACTATGATCCCGGGCGGTACGGGAACCTTCACGGGCTTTGAAATTACCTCACTAGACGGGGGCAACGTAGCGTTCCTAGGCTTTGGCACCTCTAACCAGCGAGGCGTCTACACTAACCTAGGGGGCTCACTCGTCAAGGTTATCGCCATAGGTGATAGTCTTGACGGAAAGACTTTGAGCCTCTTATTTTTTGGTGTAGAGGGCTTGAGTGGTAACTCTATTGCTTTCATAGTTGTCTTTACCGACGGTTCAAACGGCATCTTCGTCGCCGAAATCCCAGGAGATGCCAATGCGGACGGTTTTGTAAATTTAGCTGACTTGGGCGTAATAATTAATGCATTCAGAGGTACTCCAGCACCCGGCAATGGGGACTGTAATGGGGATACCTTTACGAACCTCGCTGACCTTGGGTGCGTCATAACTAAGTTTAGAGCCCAATAACGGAGATGACCTAGAATTAAAAATTAATTATTAAAAGGAGGAAAGGATGCCATGAGGGAAAGCTCAAAATTACTATTAGCAGGATTAATAGCTTTTTTAGTGATTTTAACAATTCCTAAACCCGCTTACAGTGGAATTATGGGCACCTTTACCTTTAGAAAGGTTGCCGATACGAATACCCCGATTCCAGGCGGTACGGGAACCTTTCTGTTTTTTTTACATGTTCCCTCACTGGACGGGGGCAACGTAGCGTTCCGAGGCTTTGGCACCTCCGACCAGCAAGGCATCTACACAGACATAGGGGGTCTTAGCGTTGTTGCAGACAAAAGCACTATGATCCCAGGCGGTACGGGAACCTTTACTGGCTTTAGTGAGCCCTCTCTAGATGGGGGTAACGTTGCGTTCAAAGGCTTTGGCACCTCCGACCAGCAAGGCTTCTACACAGACATAGGGGGTCTTGGCGTTGTTGCAAACCAAAGTACTATGATCCCAGGCGGTACGGGAACCTTTACGGGCTTTGGTCTTCTTCCCTCACTAGACGGGCACAATGTAGCGTTCGTAGGCTTTGGCACCTCCAACCAAATAGGCATCTACACAGACATAGGGGGGCTTGGCGTTGTTGCAAACCAAAGTACTATGATCCCAGGCGGTACGGGAACCTTTATGGACTTTTTTTTACCCTCACTAGACGGGGGCAATGTAGCGTTCCAAGGCTCGGGCGGGAATAGCATCTACAAAGACATAGGGGGGCTTAGCGTTGTTGCAGACTCAAGCACTATGATCCCAGGCGGTACGGGAACCTTTTTGGGCTTTGGTACCGTCTCACTAGACGGGGGCAACGTAGCGTTCGATGGATCTGGCTCCTTCCAGCAAGGTATCTACACTGACATAGGGGGGCTTGGTGTCGTTGCAGACAAAAGCACTATGGTCCCAGGCGGTACGGGACCCTTTACGGGCTTTGCAGGTTCCTCTCTAGATGGCGGCAACGTTGCGTTCGTGGGTAGTGGCGCCTCCCCCTCGCAAGGCGTCTACATTAACATAGGGGGCTCCCTCATCAAGGTTATCGACATAGGTGATAGTCTTGATGGCAAGGCTTTGAGCAGCTTCCTTATTGGTAGAGAGTGCTTGAGTGGTACCTCTATTGCTTTCCGCGCTATCTTTACCGACTTTTCAGAAGGCATCTTCGTCGCCGAAATCCCAGGAGATGCCAATGCGGACGGTTTTGTAAATTTAGCTGACTTGGGCGTAATAATTAATGCATTCAGAGGTACTCCAGCACCCGGCAATGGGGACTGTAATGGGGATACCTTTACGAACCTCGCTGACCTTGGGTGCGTCATAACTAAGTTTAGAGCCCAATAACGGTTTTATTTCAAATTTATTGAATAAAAATGCAGTGTTTGGTATTTGAGTAATCTTCTTGATTATGGGAAGGATTAAAAATTATCCCAAATTATGCATTAAGAACAAAGCGAGGATTGAAATATATTCGCTTTTTCCTTGAATTTACAGATACTTAAGTGTATAAAGCAGTGTATATTAACACCACCAGGAGGTCACCTAAAAAGTGAAAGATGAGCTTACCGTTTTTCTCCCTACAA
>JALLOG010000257.1 GCA_027717645.1 Desulfobacterota bacterium AH_259_B03_O07 | reverse complement strand
CCTTCCTCAGTGCTTGGCGATGGAAGGATCGTTGAGATGCTCTATAAGCCGAAAGAAAAAGAAACACAGTTTGCCGTGTTTAAAGCTGGGGAGCTCAGCTATGAAAAGGCGATTCCCCTAAAGAGCAGTATAACGCTTGTTCCGTATTCGCCAAGAAACAACCTTATCAAAAACGACGTGGTGCTCTTCCCGTCTGAGGCAGAGGACTACGGGACTGAAGAGGAGCTTGTTGAAGAAATAAGGAAGTTTATACACGGCTATGTCGATCTCCCGCCATTGTTTGAAAAGATCGCCTGCTACTATGTTCTCTTTACATGGATCTACGATGATTTCCGAGAGCTCCCTTATATCCGGGTAATTGGAGATGCAGGAAGCGGGAAAACCAGGTTCCTTCTTACAGTCGGCTCTCTTTGCTACAAGCCTATATTTGCGAGCGGTGCATCTACCGTATCACCCCTTTTTCGCATGTTAGACATTTTCAAAGGAACTCTCGTCATTGATGAGGGAGATTTCAGACAAACTGATGAAAAATCAGAAATAACCAAGGTGCTCAATAACGGGAACGCAAAAGGATTCCCGGTGCTTCGAAGCGAAGCCATACAGGGCAGAGAAAAAGAGTTTAGCCCCAGGGCATACAGCGTATTCGGCCCGAAGTTGATAGCGACACGAGGGTTTTTTGAAGATAAAGCTTTGGAGACACGCTGTATTACCGAGGAGATGGGGCAAAGAGAATTACGAGAAGATATCCCTATCAATCTCTCAGACGAACATAACGAACGGGCGCGCAAATTGAGAAATAAACTCCTCATGTTCCGGTTCAGAAATCTTGGCAAAAGACGAATCATCCCGAGTTTTGTTGATCGCACGATAGAGCCGAGGCTTAACCAAGTTTTTATTCCTCTCTTGAGTGTTATTGAAGACGAGGAGTCAAAGGCAGCTTTGAAAAATGTTGCGAAAGAATATCACAGACAGATAGTTGCAGATCGCGGTATGGAGATTGAAGCGCAGGTGTTAGAAGTAATTCGTGAACTGGCCGATCGGGGAGGGGAGCCTTCAATAAAGGACATTGCCCGTGTGTTTGTTGTACAGCATGGCGAAGACTACGAAAGAAGGATTACTCCCAAATGGATAGGCGGCGTTATTCGAAAAAAACTCAAGATTAAGACTGCACGAAGAAAGGATCGGTATGTGGTCCCTGATCAGGAATTACGCAAGCTCGACCGGCTTTATAAAAAATACGGCATTATCGATGTGACCGAAGATTCAGAGGAGCAATCCGCACCTGCAGAGGACCCATTTCCCCTTTGATATCCCCCACAAAGTCCGCTAAGTCCGTTAAGTCCGAAAACCGCTTTATTAAGCCAATATTTTGATGTTTCTTCAGATGCAAGAAACCCCAAAAGTCCTTATTTTAGGCCAGAGACGGACATAGCGGACATTGCGGACTTTATACAGGGTATACGGGCAGAGAAAACCCTTTATCTCCTTATAATCAATAACCATCCAATAACGTGAAAACCAAACAGACACAATATGAGATGGCCGTGGTAGCAAATGACCTCCACGTGCCTCATCACGATGAAAAAGCCCTCAAGCTTCTCGAGAGGTTCCTTGTTGACCAACAGCCCGATGTTTTCATCATAAACGGGGACTTCCTTGATATGTGGGAGGTATCCCAGTTTGACCGTGTTCCTAAGTTCGGGAAGTCCCTCACGCAAGAACTTAAAGAAGGCAGAAAGATGCTTCAGCGCTTTAGAAAGATCCTCCCCAAGGCAAAGATTATCTATATTGAAGGTAATCACGATTTCAGGCTCAGAAAATATCTCATACGAAACGCCCCAGAGCTCTATGGGCTTCCTGGGCTTTCAATCCCTGACCTTCTCGGGCTTAAAGAACTTAATATTATCTATAAGCCAGTGAAGGAGGGCGCAAACAAGTTCTCTGATAATTGGATTCGGCTAGGGGATCTCTATGTAGGGCATTGGGATAAGGTAAACAAGCATGCAGGATACACTGCAAAGAATCTTCTTGATGATAAGGGTGTATCACTTTTACAGGGCCACACCCACAGGCACGGAGTATCAGCAAGAAGATACGTAGACGGAAAGGAGCTTATAGGGATTGAGAATTTTTGTCTTTGTAGGCTCGATCCCTACTATATAAGTAAGCCAAACTGGTCCCAGGGATTCTCCGTTGTTTATCGCAAAAAGAGAACCAGGAGATTTCATGTCTACCCCATCATTTTTGTGGAGTATAAGTTTTTCTTTGGGA
>JALLOG010000256.1 GCA_027717645.1 Desulfobacterota bacterium AH_259_B03_O07 | reverse complement strand
TTCGTATCCGGATGAAGGTATTGAACACCAACAAAATTATTTCTCCACTCATCAAGTTTTTCATGGGGTATTGGTATAGCATCAATACCGTAGGTTTTTATAAGGGGATGAGCTTCGCCCTTTGCTCGGTGAATATCAAATTCCTTTTTTAGTAATGCGTCTACTGCGACATTCAATGTGAAGGGATACCCTGGCGGCCGTCCAACGCCGAGGCGTCGGTCTAAGTAAAAACAGCGCGGGCATTCAAGAAAGAGATCAATTTTTGTTCTGCTTAGTTTGAATGGATTCTTGCTCGCCGGATCATAAATATTCTTTGTACGTTGTGGATTGTAATATTTAGACATATTGAATCAAGCATAGAAGGTTATAGAAAAAATACAATATTTACTACTCAGTAGTATAAGGAGGAAGCGTTACTGCGCTGAAAGGTTTAGAGGTAACGCCGTCAATCATGAGCTTTATATAGATATGGTAGGTGGGGAGACGTATAAAGTCTTCTCTTTTAAATGTGGGGTAGAATTCTCTTGCCAGATACTCAGCATCCCTGGCGCCAACCCTGAATGCAATGACGGTCCCCACGTTCCCAAAGAGCGCCGCTCGGAGCTTCTCATCAATCTGCTCCAGGTATTGGTGCGCAAGCACTAACGAAAGACGCCTCTTGCGCATCTCAGGCAGCATATCAGTAAGACTCTCTGTAGTAAAAGTGTGAAATTCGTCTATGAAAAGAGTAAAGTCTTTTCGTTCTTCTTCCGGAGTATCGGAACGGCTTAATGCCGCAAGTTCAATGCGCGTAATCAAAAGGGAGCCGAGCAGGGTTGCGGTATCCTCGCCGAGTTCTCCTTTAGAGAGGTTGGCGAGAAGGATCTTTCCGTTATCCATAACCTTTCGTATATCAAACGAACTCTTTTTCTGACCCAGTATATTTCGTATAAAGGGATTTCCGAGAAAAGCTCCTGCTTTGTTTTGTATCGGAGCTATTGCCTCTGCCTTAAGGCGCGCGGGGTATTTTGCGAATTCTTTTAGCCAGAATTCTCTTACATATATATCCGTTACATAGAGGAGTACCGTTTTTCGGTAATTCTCATCAACCAATATCCGCGGAAGATCAAGAAGGGTTGTTCCCGGATATTCAAGCAGCGCAAGGACGGCGTTTCTCAGGATATGTTCTGTACGGGGCCCCCAGAATTCATGCCACAGCTTTTTAAACACGCTTATAAGACCCGAAGCAACCAAATGTCTTCCTTCCGGGGTGCCTATCCCTTCAAATACATTAAAGCCTGGTTGCCGGGCCGTATCTGAAGGGTTTATATAGATTACGTCCTCTTTTCTCGCCAGAGGGATTAAACGCAAAACATCTTTCACAAGGTCGCCATGCGGATCAAGTAGCGCAAAGCCGGCAGCATTTTGTATATCCTGTGCCATCGTATTTTTTAGCACCGTGCTTTTTCCTACGCCTGTTTTGCCGATGATATACATGTGGGACCGCCTATCCTTCCTTTTTATTCCAAACCGCACCCCCTTGTTTCTGTACGTGGTAGTGCCAAGGATGCATGGGATGTTTTCCTTGCTTTTTGTCACGGCCTTTAGTGTATCGCGTCCCCGGCTCTCTGGGAGAGAGGTGGATGCAGGTATGGGAGTTCCCAACATTAACCTGTCTCTTTCTATCCAGAAAAATCCATTATGATTGCCGCAGAATGAAAATTTTATATTTTCTAGTCGCGCTCGCAGCCATACTCATGCTCTTGGGAATAGGAGTTGAGCACGGGTTCAACCTTGATGTCTACATCGATCTTTTGAAGATCGGATGGGAATTCATTAGGGAGACCGTACAAGAAATAATACACAAATATTCCTAAAGGGTAGGGGAGTGCGGCAAGTTCTTTAACAACCTGTTTTCTTCTGCCAGAGCAAGTCCAGCGGGGTTTGCAGAGGCATGACGAGAAGCGCCGCGAATGACGCAGGAGGTGATCAAAAGTAAAGAATAGAAGTGTTTTACCTAAACCATTTTTATATGAGCTTAAGGTAGTACGGGCGAAGAGGAGCGGTTATGGGCGATCAAGGAAATTCCAATCGGCGAAGGATGTATATGAGGCGTTTCGTAAAAGGGCCGAAAAAGCTGATAGAGAGGAATTTTTAGCGCTGCTTTTGGACACGAAAAACGTTATGCTCGGTTTTCATGTCGTATCTGTAGGCGCACTGAACGTAGTGATGGGTCATCCGCGAGAGGTTTTTAAACCGGCGATACTTGCAAATGCCGCATCCGTCCTCTTGATACATAACCATCCTTCAGG
>JALLOG010000255.1 GCA_027717645.1 Desulfobacterota bacterium AH_259_B03_O07 | reverse complement strand
ATCAAACACAACCAGGATGGTGTAGACACGATTTTTTGACAAAATCGCAGGCAAATGGGACTATGTTTGTAGGGGCTGCTATAGGTTGTGTTAATAGTGTCGGAATGTTTATCAGCTTACTGTTTGATAAATATAAAATAAAGAAGCATTATTGAATGTAATTATGAATTCTTGCTATCTTTGTGCGGAATCAATTATGAAGAAAGAAACTAAAATAACAAATCAGACTAAATCAGCTATAGAAATTTCTGACAGAGCTATTAAAGAATTAGTATCAATATCTCGTCTATTTCAGAATCGTCCGAAACAATTATCAATAAAAAGGTTGCAGATCACATTTTTGGGCTTACTAAACCAGAGTGGGAAGATTATGCTAAGAAAATTGTGCATCCAGAAGGATGGAAAGTACGGCTGCCACATCATGACACAGGAACAGGTGTGATGGCATTAGATTCTTCTGCTGGATTTGGTCTATCTGTACAACCTTTATATCCAGATGACAAATCGCCACCTGAAGCGATTGTTGTAGGTATGTATTATCCAATAGGCACTTTGCCAACTTTTGATGATAAATTTCAACAAGACATTGAGAGTAAATCCAAGGAAGATTTAGGCTCAAAATACTCAGTGTCTGCTAACTATGTCAAGAGGCCTACGTTCGAGGGCGTTGAATTAATTATCAGTAAGATAGGGCAATAAATACATTACAAATATCTATTTAGATTTAGTTTCTAAATAAGCTTGATCAGAATTTGAATGAGTTGTACTAACCAGATAGTTAATTTGTAAGAACAACATGAAATGGAATCTTTTTCGACAAATAATTGCTGGTGTTATAGGGTTGTTCATCTTTACTTTTAATACCAATGGAATTTTATTTGCTGTAGCAATAACCGCTGTAGGACAAGGTATAGATATGTTTAGACTCCACTTCTATTTGAAAGGATTCAAGGGATATCCTTCAGGTCATCAAGGCTCAATATATTACTTTAAATTATTTCAATTTTATCTACTCAAAGTGATTTTTTATGCATTAGTTACTTTGGTCGTAGCCTTTTTGGCACGCAAGTTGTTTGTCAAGTTGTTTGTTTGAAATTGATGTAGTTGTAATCATAGTTCACCAAATGTACTGCTCCCCTTCTGTCAAGCTGCGTTTAAATGTGGAGTATGATTTCTGTAATAATCCGCTTCTACCTGAATCGGTGTGCGGTATCCATGTGCGGTATCCATGTGCTGAATGCAAGTAACTACTATTGTAATAACGAACCCATTTATCCAGTTCCTTGCTTAACTCGGCTTCTCCACTCCACTCCCTAAGCCAAAAGAGCTCCTCTTTTATAGTTCTTATCATTCTTTCTGTATCTGCATTCCCTTTTGGGTTATTGTAGCTTGTAAATGCTTGATGTACTTCAAGATTGGAACAGGCTTTCATAAAACAGAGTGATGTAGGCTGACTCCCGTTATCACTCATAAGATTAAGTCCATGACCCCTTACTCCCCCAGGGAACTCTCTGTTAAGTCCTTTCTCTAAAGCTTCTAGCCACTCTGCTGTCCTTGCTTGTCTGCCACTGTGGTGACCAACTATCTTCTTCGTATACCAGTCTAGTACTATTACTACATATACCCAGCCACTGTCAGTCATAATCTTCGTCATATCTATTCCCCACCACTCTTTGAGTTTATCCGGTCTAGGCTTTGGTCTCTCTGATACCCTCTTTGCTATTAGTCTTGGGTTCGGTTTAACAGTAAGGTTATGCTCTCTCATTAACCTGTACACACGCTTCTTGTTAACTATTAATCCATCTATATATCTTAGATATGCCCATACCCTTCTATAACCCCAGAAAGGATGTTCTCCTTTTATATCTTTTATTATTTTAAGTAAGCATTCGTTGCGAAGAGTTACAGAGTAAGACTTATTTCTCATATGAACTCGCCCTCTGTTTTTTTTAATTCAACGGTAAGTGAACCGATTATTTGCGTTAGCTCCTGATTCTTCTTACGAAGACGGTTTACTTCTCCACCGTTTTTTTTAGAGTCAAACGCTCTATGAGCTTCAGATAAGAACTTATCCCGCCAGCTGTAGTATTGATTCTGATGTATTCCGTAGTCGTTGCATATCTCTGATATGGGTCTGCCAGATAAACCTTCAAGTACTATCTTTGTCTTTGTTTTAGAATCCCATCTCCTTCGTTTCATTGCTCCCTCTCCTTATGCCTTTTTCAGGGTATTTTACTAGCTTAATTCTACTAGTCTCTTAATGGGGAGCAGTATAAGAGCGTATAGGACCTAAGGGACTTGTCACAAAGGGTCAGCCCGAGCAAGCGTT
>JALLOG010000254.1 GCA_027717645.1 Desulfobacterota bacterium AH_259_B03_O07 | reverse complement strand
TTATCTAATGTTTATTCTATATTGATTTTGTTAGTCTTCTTAATATACAAGGACAGGGTTCTGGATGACAAAGAATGGAGGACATAACTCCTCCGCCATTTTGCTTACTCACCTTTGGCGGCCATCCATCTAGTTGATTAATGTAACAATATCCAACTGGGAAAAAGAGCTTTGAGTCCTGACCCCTGAAATAATTTAGCCCCTTTTAGCAGCTTTAAATGAGTCGATTGTAATATTCTTACTCGTAGTCGCCATGTCATTTATAACCAATCGGTCCTTAAGCTCACTAACTCCCAGAAAGTCTAGAAGATATGGTGGTAGGTTCCGGTAACGCAGCCTGACATCCACTGTAAGTGGTCCCTCCGCATCAGGGGGAACAGTAATTGGATAATATCCAGACTTCGACTCATAAGGCAATATGTTATTCTTAACTATATCAAACGCCCGGGTGGGGTTGAGAACTTCTTCTATCGTTCCGTCTGGCCTTCCCCTTGTAAACTTGGATTGGAAGTTAACCAGGTATTTATCGAGAGGCACTTCTCCTGCCTCTACAGCATGACTGTGATTGTTTTTAAGGTCTTTATTGGCATCCAAGTCTCCCGATACAAACAATACCTTACCCGTGGCGTCCTTAACTATTACTTCGATCCATACCTGCCTCTCAGCCGTAAACCCTGTAGGAATTCCATGTCCGGCTCCTGTATTTGTAACCTTAACTTCAACGTCGAATTCAGAATAAGGTTTAATGTTATCTGGCGCGATGATCTCTACGGTAGCACAATTCTCCAATAAATATTTCTTTTTCTCTAAATATGTCCTCTGAATCCTGGCGTTTTCCTCAGGATAGTCAGGATATGGAAAATTATCAATCAGATGATTATCTGGTCCAATAAAGGAGTGATCAGACAGAAGACGCTCAGGTAAATCAACACCGTACATTATAGCAGCAGGACCTTTCACCTTTTCCTGGCCGGCTACTCCTGGAAGGGCTCTCATATGGCAATCCTGACATGTTATACCCTTCTCCGCATACACACTTTCCTTCCACTCTGTAAAAGCCTCTTCAATCCTTAAATCCTTAGTATCAGTAACATCATGGCACGAGCCACAAAACTCAGATGACTGAATAAAATCGGCCTTAACACTCCTGTGAAAAGGATTTCTGACTGCCTTAGGGTCTCCATCTTTACCCGAACCAAACGGACCGTATTTTGTTCTTCCCTCAGACAAAGGAAATCTCCCACTGACCAGACCATGATTCTTATCAATTATATGACATGTATCACATTGAACACCCATAAGAGAGATGGGGGCTCTTTCTTTATTCGGCGTGAGCGCACCCTCTCCGATTTCGATTCCTATGGGTGAATGACATTTTACGCAAAACGGCCCCAGTCCCCTATTTTTTACAGCATCATTAAAAGCCACAAAAACTGGGCTGACCTGCGCGTAAGCATGCATAGAGCCAATCCATTCATCGTACTGCCTCTGATGGCATGCCCTGCATTCCTGGGGATTTCCGAAATCTGATGCGATAGGCTGAAATACCCTGAATGTGTCATCAAGTACATGAAAAGGTATAAAAGCAATAAGTCCAGCTGTAACGATGAGGTGGACCGCAAGCCAACTTTGAAGAATCGGTTTATATTTTAATTGACTTATTGACATCGATTCTAGATTCGCTTTTTTCTCAAGAAGTCCAACTGCCTTTTCGAAATCATTTCTTTCCTTATCTGAAATAATTTCACCCTTTGATAGCAGTTCTTGCCAATAACCTTTACTGGACGAAAGTGGTGAAGGAGTATTAAGCTCTGATCCTATGATCTTTGTAAATGGTTTAGATTTGCCGACTAATAGATCACTAATTGATTTTTTAACTTCATCAACTTGAGAAAGTACCTTTTCTTGATCAAAAGCAATCGTGGATGGGGCTCTAACATAATAGAACCTAACCACAACGCCAGTCGCAATCACCAAGAGGAGCATAATCGCAGCAAAAGTTCCATAATTCAAGCCAAATCGGAATTCCGCATGTAAGGCAATAATGAACAGAGCTAATAAACCCAGGTAGAAATGAGCCCAAAGCCACGTATCCAATCGACCCGGCATGCCTTTGGCCAACCGTCTACGTAGAGAATATGTCAGTACAAAGAGCACTAGAAGAATCGCAACTATACCCATCGCGTAAACGATGCCGATTTCAATTCCAGGTATAGGCAGCATCGGTGCAAAACGATAAATAGCCCAGAAAATAAAAGCAGCAATCGCTATAGATAAAATAAATATCTTATGAACCTTAGGAATATTCATTATTGAGCCTTCATCCTTTTAAGTATTATGTC
>JALLOG010000253.1 GCA_027717645.1 Desulfobacterota bacterium AH_259_B03_O07 | reverse complement strand
TCTGAAAAGTGAACCACTAGATATAGGACAACTTCAGTCAAGTGCATAGCCCTATCAACTAATTTGGCATCCTACATTTTTTACTTTGTCTTGATACAAAGTAACAACCCTTCGACCTAGCTCAGGACAAGACTGCCCAAAAATTTAGCTATAAATCCCTCACTCCGGCTAAAAAATCCAATATTCCCTATCCCCCGCATTTTTTTTAACGCCTGCGTTCGTGATTTACTTAACGCAATTTTTGGAATGTCTATCTTAACCTTTTCCTTTCGGAAAAGGTTTAACCAATGAGATCGTAATATTGAAAATAATTAAACTGTCCTCGAATTGTATAACATCTAAAGCAATGACAATACAGTGCATACCCTGCAGCATGCTACAGCGAATTTTTAAGTTAAAAGGAATTTCTTGAATGAAATCAATAAGTTTTGGACTTTAAGTAGTATCTATAAAACTGTCCTTTAGATTTTCTTTAATTTTTTGAAGAAGAACCGTTTCAATATAATTATTGGATTTTATTTCTTCTGCAAATTTAGCCGAATCTAAATATGGTCTAATTTTATAGTCGATATCGATTTTGGTTTTTGTGTTTTTAATTCTGATTATTTTTATTTTCATGCTCTCTTGGGAAAAAACGGGTCTATAAATTTTGCTGCTGTCTTTGTAATAAGCGATTGTTTGAAGATAGTCATCAATGCTTTGCAATCTTTGAGTATCATCTGTTGGCCATTTGAATGTTCTTAATATCTTGCCAGATTTTTTATATACGTATGCTTCTTTGAGAATAATTTCTCCGCTTTTTTCATCAATGAAAGCCGGAGACCACTTTATCCATTTAATACCTTCGAGCGTAGCGAACCATACATCAGTAAATGATGCATTTATAACGTTTTCCTGTTTTGATGGTTTTTTCTTCCTTGGCTTCGAAGGTTTTGCCTTTTCGCTTTTGGTAGGCTTTTTATATTCAGCCTTCTGTTCATATTTCCTGGATTGCTTTGTGCCATAGGGTCTTAGATCTCTGGATTGATAAATACTACTACAGCTGGCGATGAAAAAAATAATGGAAACAAGGAAAAGGAATCTACTCATAACATTAATTTTGAAATATAATAGTATTTTATCACATTAAAATATATACCTTAACATTGTGATTTTGAAAAAAGCTGATTTATGATTGGGAAAATTGACAAATTCGAATCTAATAAATCATTAAAACCCATGAGGAGAAGGAACATTGAGAATATTCAGCATTCTAGTATTAACAATTTCTATCCTATTTGTTTCATGTGCCAAACAAGAGATCACTGGCAGGAGTGACCCAAATTCTATAGCTCTTTTCCCTATTGAGGTAGATGGTTTGTGGGGTTATATGGATAAGGGGGGGAGGTTGGTTATTAAGCCAAGGTATGATGGAGCGCTTAATTTTTCAGATGGAAGAGCACTTGTAAAGATTGATAGTAAGTGGGGTTATCTCAATAGATGGGAGATTTTTGTCATAAAACCTGAATTTGATGAAGCACATGAGTTTTCAGAAGGTCTAGCTCATGTAAAGCTGGGAACTAGATATGGATATATTAATAAATTAGGACGAATAGTAATCAATCCTAGATTTGAAGAAGCCTCTCACTTTTCCGAGGGGTTAACAAGGGTCAAGGTCGACGGTAGGTGGGGATTCATAAATAAGCGGGGTGATATGGTTATATCAGCAGAATTTAATAATGCTTACAATTTTTCTGATGGCTTGGCATTAGTAGTAATAGACGGAAAGGGTGGATATATAGATATTGACGGGAATATGGTAATTGACCCTATATATGAATGGGCTGAAGGATTCTCCGAAGGTCTTGCTAGCGTAAAGTTGAATGGAGAGCATCTATATATTGATGAGAAAGGAGATGTAGTTATAAGACTGGAAGTTGATAAGGCCGGGCACTTTAGTGAAGGGCTTGCAGTTATTACAAAACAAGGTAAAAGGGGTTATATCAACAGGGTAGGTTCAATTGTGATAGAACCGGAATTCAAGGAGGTGGGCGATTTTTCTGAAGGGCTTGCTTCGGTATTGATTGAAGAAAGATGGGGTTATATAAATGGAATGGGAGTTATTGTGATAGATCCAAAATTTAGGACTGCAGTTAAATTTTCAGGGGGGTTGGCGGTTGTAGAGATTGACAATGACGATTGGGGTTATATAGATCGCCATGGACAATTCGTTTGGAGATCTAAAGTTGAGACAAGATAATTAACAATTAAATTGAAAGTTCTCTTTAGCTTGCGCCGGACCCCAAATGTGTCATTTCTGTATGTGCCACTTATTTCGAGGACAAAATTTAGCAATATTTATTCAAACTAAATTGAACTTTT
>JALLOG010000252.1 GCA_027717645.1 Desulfobacterota bacterium AH_259_B03_O07 | reverse complement strand
GAAGGGTTGTTTCTTTGTATCAAGACAAAGAAATAAAAGAATTATCATTATAATTATAGTTTAAGCAGAGTGTGCATTAATTTGGGGTTTAAGATGAGCGAGCATAACATAAAAGATCGTTTTGGAGATTTATTAAGGGATGAGGAAGTAATAAATTCTGAACAATTAGAAAATGCACTAAAAACCCAGAAACAAACTGGTCAGAAATTGGGTGAGGTTTTACTTAACCTGGGCTATATAGATGAACATAGACTTGTTGCCTATCTAAGTAACCAATATGGTGTACCTGCTATAAATCTTGATAATTTCGAGGTGGCACCGGATGTTGTTAATCATGTTTCTAGGGATTCTGCGGTAAAACATTGTTTGATTCCTATAAATCATTCCGATTCGACCCTGGTTGTAGCTATCGCTGACCCATCTAATATTTTTGCTATTGATGACCTCAAATTTGCCACTGGTCAAAATATCGAAGTAGTTGTAACATCAGAACGCTCGATCACCGAAGCGATAAATAAATACTATGGGACTCAACGGGAATGGGAAGAAAAAGAGAGAGAAGATAGAACATATAAGGCAGTTGATAAATTAATAGGAGAGCTTGAAGATTATTTTGTTGAGATCCGAGGTGATGAAGATTTAAGTGTTAGCGAATTGGAAAGAGCTTCAGGAGAGGCCCCTGTCATAAAACTGGTTAATCATTTGCTTCTTGATGCTATGAAAAGAGAAGCAAGCGATATACATATAGAACCATACGCCAAAGACTATAGGATCAGATATAGAATTGATGGAGTTCTCTATGACATTATGCGTCCCCCGCCTAAATTAAGAAATGCAGTATCTTCGAGAGTTAAAATTATGGCGGATCTTGATATTGCAGAAAGAAGGCTCCCGCAAGACGGACGAATTAGAATTAAATTTGGTCAGAGCAGGAATATTGAATATCGAGTTTCAGTCATACCAACGCTCTTTGGTGAAAAAGTTGTAATGAGGATTCTCGATAAGGAATCATTACAACTTGATTTAACAAAACTAGGCTTTGAGGGAGAACAACTAAAAGAATTTAGAGAATCAATATTTAAACCATATGGAATGGTGTTGATAACAGGTCCCACTGGTAGTGGGAAAACAACTACTCTGTATTCCAGTCTAATCGAACTCAACAGCACAGAGGTAAATATTTCCAGTGCTGAAGATCCTGTAGAATATAGTCTTTCAGGCGTGAATCAGGTTCAAACCCATGAAGATATCGGACTGACTTTCGCCTCATGTCTTAGGTCATTTTTAAGACAGGACCCAGATATTATATTAGTTGGTGAAGTACGTGACTATGAGACTGCTGAGATTGCTATCAAATCAGCCCTTACTGGTCATCTAGTGCTTTCGACACTTCATACAAATGATGCACCCTCAACAATTACGCGCCTACTTAATATGGGAGTAGAACCATTTCTTGTTACCGCCTCTTTAAATTCAGTAGTAGCACAAAGACTGGTAAGGAAAGTTTGTGAAGGGTGTAAACTAGAATATGATGTGTCACCTCAGGTCTTAATAGATCTGGGTATTCCTCCAAAGGAGGTAACGGATTTCATAGTCTATAAAGGATCTGGTAATGGCTGCAAGCATTGTAATGGTACTGGTTACAGGGGAAGAATAGCTGTCTACGAGGTCATGCCAATTTCTGAAGAATTAAAAGAGTTTATTTTAAGCGGAGCGTCGGCTTATGAGGTAAAACGTGAGGCTATGAGACAAAAAATGAAGACTCTTAGACAGAGCGCCCTTACTAAACTAAAACAGGGAGTAACAACCATTGAAGAGGTTGTGAGAAATACGGCTCCTGATAATTAGAGGGAAAGACAAATGGCAGTATCATTCCATGAATTTTTAAAAGTAGTTGTTGAAAACGATGCATCTGATCTTCATATAACTTCGGGTTCACCTCCAATGCTGAGGATAGACGGGGAGCTGGTACCAGTAAAACACCCCCCTCTAACTCCACCGGAGACAAAAGACTTATGCTACAGTATTCTTACTGATGTTCAGAAGCATAGATTTGAAGAAGACTGGGAAGTTGATTTTTCATTTGGCGTTGAAGATCTTGGCAGATTTAGGGGAAACGTTTATACACAAAGGGGTTCGGTTGCTGGTGCTTTTCGACTACTCCCCTTTAAAATTAGAAACATCCGTGAGCTTGGGTTGCCGCCCGTAGCAGCCGAACTTATAAGAAAACCGAGAGGTCTAATACTTGTTACTGGACCAACTGGATCGGGGAAGACTACCACTCTTGCGGGAATGATTGATCAAATAAACGAGGAGCGTCATGAACATATTGTTTCGATTGAAGATCCTATAGAATATATTTTCAAACATAAAAATTGCGTC
>JALLOG010000251.1 GCA_027717645.1 Desulfobacterota bacterium AH_259_B03_O07 | reverse complement strand
TTTTTTGACAGCCCTTGATTTTTGTTTCTTTGTATCAAGACAAAGAAAAGAAAATTTTAAAAATAAGGATACCCGATCTAAAGCTTGTCCCCGATGTTTTAATCGGGGAACTGGGTATGACAGATTAAAAAATTCCTGGAAACATCAACATCGATTTTTGTTTTTTGTCCTCGAATTACGTGGCATCTGCAATGACAGGACAGTGGAAACGCTGTAGCGAGCTACGAGGAATTCGCTAGTTAAATTCAAAAACATGAAACTAATTTTATTATATTGCATCTTATGAATATAAGACTTTTATTATAAAGGAGGTCGTTATGAAGAGATTGATTCTAATTTTAGTACTTGTTTTAACAGTAGGCCTTATTTATGTAGGTAATGTTTATAGCGGTTCAGATGAGGAAATGGCCAGTAAACTCTGGAGTAAGTTGCAGAGTGATAACTACACTGCTAACTGGAAGACTTGGCCTGGAAAAGGGACAATGTACAAAGGTACAAAGCCACATGGTGCTTTTTTGTCTACCTACTTAAACAAAGAAGCATATGCTGGAATTGAAAAGAAAGAAAAAGAATTACCTTATGGATCAATTATAGTAAAAGAGAACTATATGCCAGACAAAAAGCTAGGAGCTGTTACAGTCATGTCCCGAGTTAAAGATTATAATCCTGATGCCGGTGATTGGTTCTGGGTAAAATTTGCACCCGATGGTAAACCCATGACCATGGAAAAGGATGGTAAGACTATGAATTTAGCAGGAAAAGTTCCTGGTTGTATTGGTTGTCATCAGGCTTCTTCCGGTGGGATAAAGTTTATAATGACTCAGTAAATTTTATTTTTAGGAACCACTAAATCTTTTCCTTTGATGTTTTATCCTTCTAAGTTTAAAGCGGTTGGAGTAAGGTATAGCTGATCCCATTATCAATGGTTTCAGGCTATTTAGGTGTGTGGGAACTTTGATGGATGGAGGTGTGATATCATTTTCTGGCATACCAATTGTTGATGGGCGTTTTATTGTTCTCTCTAATCTTACAGCTTGGTTTAATGGCGAATATATAAATGTAAGAGGCTTTTGTGTTTCAGATCCAAATCCCTGTAATGGTGTTGACTAGTTAATAATTAGGAGTTGTATTTTTACTCAGGAGAAGAGATGTTGCCAGTTCCGATTTGCGAATGATAGAGGTAGCTTATCAATAGGCCAGAGTTAACTAAAAGAGAAATTTTTTTCTTATCTTGGCTTGTCTGAGAGGTTAAAGCGAGGTTATTACGTCAGGAATTGGATAATTAACTCACTTATGATTGATGAAGACTCGTTAATCAAGCTTTTAGCCCCGAAACCTTCTTGGGGTTTCGGGGGTTTTTTGGAGAACAATTGTACAATCTTAGCGGATAACTCGATTATTTAAATCTTAGCAATCTCCACCCTCCCTCCGGTTCGAGGTTATTTCGACCAGTTATTCCTAAATATAGACCATCGTCGTTGTCTTTACCATCTTCATCTGGGACCATTGTACGAAATCCTCCTGTACCTTCACCAAATGCATCTAGTGTAATCGCCTCTGCGCACCCTAAATCACTAAAGCGATAAAGATCTCCACCCGGAACGAGCGGAGACATTGGATCTCGGCGATTTCCAGAGTCAGTCGTACCTAGATAGACCTCGTTAAGATAGGTTTCAAAAGTCCATGTATAGTAATTTATCAATCTATTATCTCTGGCACCCTCAATAAAGCCAGATGGGCCACATAGCGGTTCTAAGGAACTGGTGTTCTGCCGGGTTGTCCAACCCAGTACAGGGCTAAATACCGGAAACGAGGACTCACCATAGAGGAGTTCAATCTCTGGTGCTGTATCAAAGTTTTTCCCCCGGAAAACAGATGTCGATCTATTGGAATTTGCCCTGGCTTCATCCCGCCTATCCGAACATTCAGGGTCTTCTCTGCATTCGGCCTCCAGTAAATCAGGTTGAGATATTAATTCATGTATAAGAAAACTACTATTCGGAAAATGCATGGTACCCCAGTAGAGATATCCCATGAATGATGTAAGGTCTCCTACAAGATAGCTAAAGGCTATGACCAGATCAGGCTCATAATCGAGCACATTCCATACCTTCACCCACTGATCCGCATGGGAAGAGTTTAGTCCACCCAGTGGAATGGGAGGACTCATATAAATGCCAGGAAATGGTGGGATCGTAGAAAGATCTAATCCCTCTGCGGGAGACTGCTCTAGACCAAACCCTCCTGATATACCAGTCCATGTGGCGACGAATATCCTTCCGTTATGTAATGCGATATTAGCCCCACTGGTGTCAAGATTGCCTACCTCTTCCCATCTCAATGGATCTTCTGAGTCTCCCCTATAGCGCAGCACCCTTCCTGTTGAAAAATC
>JALLOG010000250.1 GCA_027717645.1 Desulfobacterota bacterium AH_259_B03_O07 | reverse complement strand
CTCAAAGCTAAGCTTGAAGACGAATAAATTACGGATCTTAAAGTGAGGCGATTCACAAATTTGTCGAACCCGGGTGGGTGCGCTGCACTTGCACGATTACCCCGGTAGGCGAAGAGCCAATCAAGCGGTAGGAACATCCTTGTAGATTAAATTTGTTCCCACTCCTCCTAACACGGGGGTTGCCGACTTCGCTGTGCTTCGAGCAAATTACATCACTACTTTTTGTTGTGTTAATAAGGGTTAATCTTACCTATCAGGAGATTCCCTATAAACCTGCTGTAATGGTGGAAGAGTTTGAAGAAGATTCGGAGAGGAATTTAATAAGAATCTCAGCTGTGATATATGTTGAGAGAGAGAACCACAAGGGGATTATAATTGGGGGGGAGGGCCAAATGTAAAAAGATAATTGGAAGCCTTGCTAGAGTTGATATCGAAAGAATAACGAGTTAACTCAAAGAGATATGGATTTGATTATTGATGAATTGATGGAAATGGAAGTGGGGGTTCTGAATGAAAGCTGATCTTATTTTTGTACTAACCGATGGAAAATGTAAAAAAGTTAGACATAGACCTCGATATGCTGTTTGTCATATGTCAGATATTAAGACATCCTTCTTCACCCTTCTTTTAAAAAATATCTGCTAACCTCAAGTAATCATTAACAAATTCTTTTTGGTATGGTATTTGCATGTAAGTAATAATGAAAAAACCTAAAAGGGAGGGAAGATCCATGAAAACATTAATCATTAGTTTTTTTGCATTAACTTTTATACTGCCAATATCGGTAGTTTTTGCGCAAGAGGAAGCCCCTAAGTTGCCTTCATGGAATATGAAGGTCAATATGGTTATAACTGACACGTGTGGTATTAACTGCCCGTGCCTATTCGGACTTGATCCACATCACGGACATTGCCGGTTTATCGGTGGTTTTAATATAGTGGAAGGTAAGTTTGGAGATGTTTCTTTAGATGGGGTTAGCTGGGGCATGCTTGGCGAATTTACAGGTTCAAGAGCTAATCAGAATTGGCTGTATACCGCCTACTACGTAGATAAGGATGCTACAAAGGAACAGCAGGATGCACTAAGGGCTATTCTTTCTGGACCTCCGTTTAATACGCTTGGTGAACAATTGGGAATAAAAGCCGAACAAGTGAAAATAGAGATCCCAGATAGTCCAACGAGCGTTTACTATCTTACTATGGGTGACCTCGGCAAGATGACGGTCCAGCCTGCCGTTGGGAATAACCCTGATGTTCCTCAAAAGATTGATAATCCTGTATTTCCCTTCCCGGTAAAAGAGGTTGTTATAGGTACTGCTGAAGGAAAGTTTAGCGACCATGACAAAAACCTTGATTTTACTGCTCAGAATCGGGGAAGCGGTGAAATCGGCAAGTTTGAGCTATCTGGCGGGGGGAGTTAAGAATTTATTATTTGGTACTCAAGTTACCTATCTATTACAAATTTATTTTGTAAAAAATGATATGGATACAAAGAGCAGTTTGTTTGTTGGTCAGTGCAACCCTTATACTATTAGGCTTTTATTTTCAAAGAAATATCCCAACAATTGGAGCAACAGGAGAAGGTGTGAATTTAGGTGGTAATTTATATCCAACAGATCTAGTTCTATGGATTATGTGGCTAGTTAACATTACTGTTGCAGGACTTTTTTTAATTTATGCTACAAGACCCCGATAAAAAAAGCTGTGAGGTTTAAGATAAATATCTATGAGTACAGAACAACATCTAAAAATAACTAAAATCTATAAACTGTAATTAAATAAATGAAATAAGTGTTGTGAAGGCTGTACTCGTTCAGTACGTTAGTGACACATTGCATCCTTTGCTTTTGGTTTTTTCTAACAATTCTTATAATAATCATCTTCCGCTTAAATCGGTGTGCGGTATCCATGTGCTGAATGAAGGTAATTCGTGTTGTAGTAATTAACCCATTTGTCCAGCTCATTTAAATATCTATCTTATTGTCTCCCTGCTCTATTGTCTCAGAGTTTGAAATTGGGGGGGGATTGGGTTGAATTAGCATCAATTGTTGAATACGTGATTAACTAAAGTGTACTGCTCCCCTTCTGTCAAGCCTGTTGTAAGTTGGGATTATGAATAATATAAAATAGCATCTTAGAATTCTTTCCCAGGAAATCAGTGGTTAGAGGAAAAGTTTTTGTTGACAGGAGCTTATTTTTATATTGTGGGAACAGAAGAGGTTAATGCATAAAATGGGTTGATGTACTTCCAATGGATGAAAACTCTAAGCAAAAGATCATTGAACTAGGGAAGCTCTTTTCGAAAAAGGCTGTTTTTGATTTTAATCTTCTTGGTTCTGCTAAAGATTGTATAAAGAGATTAGAGGAATATATAGATGCCGGGGTTAAACATTTCA
>JALLOG010000024.1 GCA_027717645.1 Desulfobacterota bacterium AH_259_B03_O07 | reverse complement strand
GGTTTGATTATAGCTTCTACTTTTTTCATAGAATAGTCCTCCTTCCCAGTTTAACCATGCAAAGAACATACCACTTCAAAGATACCATTTCAATTGATTAAAAAGCATAAATTTATTAATTTGAAGCATGTTTGTGCTTAATTATTAAGCACAAGGTTATAAAAAATAAACACAAACATTCAATAATAAGTTATAGAGATTTGTTGTTTTTGAGATTTAATTTGCCAAGCAACGGGTTATTTTTTATAGTTTATAGCCCTTTGTGAGTAATGTAGGTATTATTGATTTTCGTTGTTCTTGTGATAGTTTTGTTAGCCCATGTTAGAGAAGAAGCTTAGATACAAGTTTAAGAATCCAGAATTACTTAAAACCGCGCTTACTCACAGTTCACATGCAAATGAATTTTCAACAGAGAGCAATGAGCGCCTTGAGTTCCTGGGTGATGCTGTGTTGGGGTTAATTGTTGCACGTATACTGTATGATAATTTTCCGAAAGCATCTGAGGGCAAATTGTCGAAAAAGAGAAGTGCTATAGTAAGCAGAGTCAACTTTGCACATTTTACAAAGCAATTGGGTATTGATAAGGAAATAATTCTTGGAAAAGGTGAGGAGCTAACTGGAGGAAGAGAGAGGGAATCAAACCTTGCAGGAGCTTTTGAGGCCGTAATTGGGGCGATATATTTAGACGGGGGGTATAGAAAGGCCTTTAATGTAGTCTCAAGACTTTTAAAAGATTCTATTGATCAAGAAGAAGTATTTACTGATTATAAAACTAAGTTGCAAGAGCTAGCACAGAAGAGGCATAAAAAGATACCAAAGTATAAAGTGGTATTTGAAGAAGGTCCACCCCATAAAAAGTGTTTCCATGTTGAAGTTAAAGTACTAAGGGATGTTCTTGGAAAGGGTGTCGGTAATAACAAAAAGGAAGCAGAACAATCAGCGGCTAAAGAGGGATTGTTGACCCTAGGGTTGTTAAATGATTAATGTAACGAATTTATTGAAGTATATGTTTAAAATTAATACCATATTCTTCTATCTTTTTTGAAAGTGTATTTCTGTTTATCCCTAATATCTCTGCAGCCTTTTTCTTATTACCCTTAGATATTTTTAAAATTTCTTCGATTAAGGGTTTTTCAACCTTTCTAATGACTAAATCATACACCCCACCATATGCGTTTTCCTTATTATCATTAATTAATTTCTTTAACCTTGAGGTGAATAAGTCACTGAATGGATCTTGTTTTTCTAGACCTTTTAAATAAGGCGCAGCATCAATGAGAATGTCAGATGTTATATTCATATCAGAGGATAGAACAAGTATGCGCTTGATTGTATTTTCTAATTCTCTTACATTTCCTGGCCAACTATAGTCAAGCATTATCCCTTTGGCTTCATCGGTAATTGTTTTTTCCCCTATTCCGAGTTCTATTGAGTATTTTTCTAGGAAATATTCTAGAAGAAGGGAAATATCCTCTTTTCTTTCTCTTAGCGGTGGGACCTCTATTGTTATCGCATTTAGTCTGTAATATAGGTCTTGTCTGAAGTTTCCGGCCTCTACCTCGTCTTCCAATTTTTTGTTAGTTGAGGCAATAACTCGGACATCTATATCATCCGGCTTTTCACTACCTAGCCGATAGAATTTTTTTTCTTCTAGTACCCTTAAAAGCTTTGTTTGAAGATCTAATGGCATTTCACCAATTTCGTCAAGATGAAGTGTGCCTCCACTTGCCTCTTCGAATCTTCCCTGCTTTCTGATGGTTGCTCCTGTGAAGGCCCCCTTTTCATAACCGAAGAGTTCACTCTCTAGTAACCCTTTTGGAAGAGCGTTAACATTTACGGATACAAGCGTAACTTCCTTTCTTGGACTATTAATGTGTATTGCGCGAACTATTAGCTCTTTACCTGTCCCGCTTTCACCTTGAATTAGAACTGTCAAATCTTTATCTGCTATGCGGCCAATAGTTTTATAGATTTTAAGCATGGAAGAAGATTTGCCAACTATACCATGTTGCTTTTCATTGACTTCATGGAGTGTAGCCTTGAGCGAATTGAGCTTTTTGGCATTCTCATGGCCCTCTATTGCTCTTTCGACAGTGAGTCTAACTTCATCTAAGTCAAATGGCTTTGCAATATAATCGTAAGCGCCTTTTTTCATTGCATCAATTGCGTTTTTAACTGTATTCTGAGCCGTGATAATAAGGATGGGAAGGTCCATTCCTCTTAGTCTTATTTCATGAAGTACTTCAAGTCCGCTCAATTCTGGCATAGTGATATCTAGTATTGTAAGAGAGAAATTTTCTGTAGTGGATTTTTCGAGAGCCTCTGAACCATTTACAGCGTATTCGACGCGGTAGCCAGCTTTCTCTAGGCATTTTCCTAATACCCACCTGATACTCTCTTCATCATCTGCGACTAAAATCTTTTTATTCATTTCTTTATTGGGAGGTACACTCGAAACGTTGTTCCTTTTCCTTTCTCGCTTTCTACCAAAATGGCTCCTCCATGTTTTGCTATAATTTGATACGCAAGAAACAGGCCAAGACCGGTTCCCTCTTTCTTAGTAGTATAAAAGGGGGTAAATATTTTTTCTATAGCTTCTTTCGATATTCCTGCACCATTATCCTTAATATCTATCGAAATGGCATTTTCATTCTTGAACTTGTAGTCCGTAATCCACCTCGTTGATATTTCTATAGTTACCTTAGAGCTACCTGCTTCCTTAGCATTCTTTATAATGTTTAAAAATACCTGCTTAAGTGAGTTTTCGTCGCCAGATATAGGAGGAAGGGACACATCAAAATTCTGTATTATATTGAGTTCATTTTGGTTACTGGACTTCGATTCTAGAAAGGTGATTTCAGTAAGAATTTCATGTATATCGACTAACTCAAAGGAGTCTTTAGCAGACGGCTCAAGTCGTTTAAACTTATCAATTAGATCTCGAAGTCTGTCGGCTTCTTTAATAATTATCTCAGCGCACTTTTTAGCTTCCCTATCCTCTGCATCGTTCGATAGTATCTGAGCAGCACCCCTAATACCACTCAATGGATTCTTTAACTCGTGCGCCAGTCCAATGAAAAATCCTTCAAAGCTTGAACTCGATAGTTGTTGAAGGGTTCTTTCGTTAACAAATTTCGACGCGGCGAGGTCTTTAATTTGTAAAATCACACCCTGGAGATCCCCTTTATCTGAAAATAATGGTGATGCTATGGTTTGGACTGATATTCTCTCTCCACCCCTTAATCTTGGATTGCTTTCTTCTTCCATTATGGTTCTTTCTTCGCTTAATGCTTTCTTTGCGGTCTCTTCTATTTCTTCTGGAAGAAATGTAGAAGGTTCTTTATTCACTGCTTTTTTTCTTGATATATTAAAAATATTCTGAGCCGCTTCGTTTAGATTAATTACCGAAAATGACTTATCTAGAATGATAATTCCATCAGGAAGTGAATCGAAAACCTGCTTTAGAAGTATATCATCTGGCTCTTTCAATTTGTTGACTTTAGGCATCCGCAATCTCAGTCGCTTCAATTATTTCTAAAGTAATTATTGTTAAATTTTTTCGTGATTCAAATCTATGAAAGAAATTTAAATCTTGAAATTGCTAACCATATGATTGATCACCTAAAGTTTCTCTTACGATCGATAAACGAAAAATCTCTTGACAATGATGTTTTGGTTTTGGTACAAATGGTAGTAGATGGGTAATCTAAATCGAAAGGGCTACTAGCTTTTGAGTCTATAATACTATATTATTTGGAATATTAAATTATTACTTTGTTCAATGGAAACGATCTCTAATAAAGGAGGTAAGTCATGGCAACTAAAAAGAAGACAAAAGCAAAGAGCGGAGCGAGGAAAGCAAGGAGAGTGAAAGGACCTAAAGTATTTGTCTAGACTTGATCCTTTGCTTGTTCTAGTGGCGAAACATGCAGAAAGAGAAACGAAGCGAGCTTTAAAAGCCAGCTTACGCACACTGAAAACCACTCCAGAAACTGCTTTGAGTGGGGTAGGAGTAAAATCCCCCTCAATAACAGATCTCCCAGTTGGTATGCAGTCGCTTGCAGCACAGATATCGCCAACAGCTGTTAGGAATTTAGTTAACCGAGATCTAGTAACAGTTCTAGTTGACGCGAGTAAGATTCAGGATGTCGAAAAACACGTAAAGAGTTGGAAAGGCAAAACTAAGATGATTACCCAATCGACTATGTTAGTTCATACCCCTAGATCACGACTCAGCGACCTCGCCTCCCTTTCTTCGGTAAACTACGTAGAAGCCAGTACCAGGCTTGAACCTCACTGTGACTTAGCTCACGTTTCTACAGGACTAGTGAGGGCGGGGAATCGCGCGGTATCCCAGCTAGGTAATGGCGTTCTCGTTGGGATTGTAGATACAGGTATCGATGCATCCCATCTAGCATTCAAGACGGGTAATAAAACCAGAATTGTGAACTACTTTGATCAGGTGGGTGATAAACAGTATGATGAGGCGCAAATAAATGTGGGCCATGCCGCGGAATCACCGGATGAGATAGGTCATGGTACGCATGTTGCGGGAATTGCTGTGGGCAATGGGCGGGGATCGCCCAACAATAGGTTCGAGGGCGTGGCTCCTGAAGCGGATATTGCAATTGTAAAAACGACTTTTGACTCGGCAGATATTACTGCTGGTGTAGCACATATATTCAATATTGCGGATCAGCGCGATCAGCCATGCGTGGTTAACCTCAGCCTGGGTGGGCACTTCGGAGGTCATGATGGCAGCAGCATTACCGAGCGGACCATTGATCAACTATCAGATAGTGGTCGAATAGTCGTAGTGTCCGCGGGTAACGAGGGTGGTTCACAAATGCATGCAAGTACTGTTATGCTCAAGGATGAGCCCTCACCAGCACGCTGGGTTGCTGACTTTGAACTTAATTCAAGGATGGTTCAAGGTAGTATGGTGGGCTTGTTGTTTGTACAGGTCTGGCATCAGAAAGAGGATGATATAAATATCAGACTGCGGAGTCCGAATGGGGAGCTATTTGAACCGCCTCAGGACGGAGAAATGGAAATTGATCGTGGAGTTTTCCTGGTCCAGAGCAGTCATCAGCGAGCTATTTACAGCGGTGATAATACCACTACGTTTTTAATCATCAGTGTTCCCGAGATACAATGGCTTACTGGTTGGAGTGTAATAGCTGAGGAGGACAGGACAGAAGGTAAAAATGGTGTCGAGGTAGGTTCTGTTCACGCTTGGATCGTACAACGAGCAATGGGCCGATTCACAAATGCTCATACCAGATCCCACTTGGTAGGTATGCCGGGGACCGCATTTTCTGCAATTACGGTTGCCTCATATGCTACACGGAATAGTTGGGACTCTCACGATGATGATTTACCCGCTAGTCTTGATGCAATTAATCTTGAAGACATTTCATATTTTAGTAGTCCAGGGCCTACCCGTGATAGTCATAATAAGCCAGATGTGGCTGCACCCGGGCAGTGGTTAGTGTCAGCTCTATCTGACGATGCCTCGCTCGAAGAAATGCCTTCTTGGTTGCGATTGAAGAATATGGAATACGTTGCCTTGCAGGGCACTAGTATGTCCGCTCCATATACCACCGGAGTGTTGGCTCTTCTTCTCGAAAAGGCCCCTTCTATTGATTGGGCGGAGGCAAAGCGTCGGTTGATTAAGTCGACCAGACAAGATGGTTTCACGACTCCTTGTTGGAATCCAAGATGGGGCTATGGTAAGCTTAATGTTGAAAGATTGCTGACTATAGAACCGTGATGCCTAGTAACCTCAAAGACATTCTTAGGAGATCGAATTTAGGACAGATTGAAAAAAAAGGAATTGTTAAGGTTCTTGTAGCGCTTAATATCTCAGCCCCCGATCAGGCGAGTCTTGAACGGTTTCGAGCGCTAGGTCTTTCAATCGAGAAAACTATTAAGAATAAAATAATCGGCACAATTGATGTCAATAATTTGCCCGTGCTTGAGGCTGACCCTCAAGTTGCAGAGACCGAAATATCAGTAACCTTGGAACGTCATAGTTAGTTTTTGTAAACTTTCTCTATAGATTATTTAGATTTATATCACTTTTAAGCATAAAATTAAAATCCAGGGATCTAGAGACTTTCGGTTGCTGATCTTGCAGGGAAAAGTGTAGATGGATACCGGAAAAAGGGCTTGATTTAGCATTTGCGGAAGTATCGATGGGGTCTGTTCTTAACCTTATATCATTTAGTAATAAAAAGTTTCAATGGCTAAAAACGAGGATTAGAACTCGCAGATGCCCTTTGTTACATAACCTCACCTGGAAATGCAAAGATGAATATCTATTTAGACAAAGATGATAGTTATGACTCTCTCAATTTTTTGGATGCCCAACTGGGACGACGTAGATTGATTATCGAATCAGAGTAAAGTTTAGAACAGCCCGCAATTTTTTAATATTTAAGTACTTAGGCCTCATAAATTTCCCACCCTTCATTTTTAATAAGCTAGGATATACGTTTCATTCAAACTAACTCATCAAATCTCTCATTTCCTTTTTCCTGAACTCATGGATGCCCTTTCTTCATTAGGTAATGAGTATGCTTTGATTAAATTATCAGTATATGTATACTAATACTAACAAATTTGTGGGGGATAAAAATGGCTGTTGAAAAGGCAACTTTTACCATTCCTGAGCAGCTGTTGAGAAGGCTGGAAAAGGTGCCAGCCGGGAAACGAAGCCTATTGGTGGCCGAGGCCCTAAGGCGTGAACTGGATAGGAGAGGCATGGCTAAGGATTTAAAAAAGCTGCGCCGTAATACTGCTTGGAAAGAAAAAGATCATCCAGACCTTCTCACACCAGAGGATTTTGGCAATTATCGGCCGGCTAAGAGTCGGATAACAGGTTGAAATATCTTTTAGATTCAAATTTCTTAATCGGTCTGCTTAGGGGCACTAATTCTTACTGGGAGTTTCTAGAAAGATTGGTTCAAGAAGCTCTGCCTTCCATCTCAGTCCTGAGTCGCACTGAGGTATTCGCGGGATGCCATCCACATGAGGTAGCTGCAACTACAAGCCTCGTCAACCGCTTCGAGTCCATTGCTGTTTACACCTCCATTGCTGATCTTGCAGGGAAATATGTGTATGGGTTCCGTAAAAGAGGTTTGATTTTGCATCTGGAAGATGCTTTGATCGGAGCTACAGCGGTTCAAGAGGGCCTTATCTTAGTTACACGAAACATGACTCACTTTCCAATGCTAACTCTGGGCAAAAACCTTATACTATTTCCTGATAAGTCATAATTTTACTACGTTTCAAATTGGTAAGCTGTCACTCTTGCCATTTTGGTTTAACTATTGCATTTAATAGCAGTTAAATTTATATTGTGAATACATGAAATATTAATTTCGTTTATAATCAATGCCATATCGATCATAAAAATAAAATATGGAGGGGTGTCATGGCTCAAAGGGCATTATTGGTAGGTATAAATGATTATAAGGGTATAAGTGATCTTCGGGGTTGTTTGAATGACGTTACGAATATGAGGAATATATTGAAAACATATCTTGGTTTCACTAATAAAGATATACGTGTTTTGGTTGACGATAGGGCTACTAAGGAAAACATACTCTACAGGCTGAAATGGATGGTTAAGAAAGCGAAACCAGGAGACTCCTTGTATTTCACTTTTCGGGGCATGGTTCTCAGATTCGTGACAGGGATGGAGACGAGCTTAGGGACAATATGGATGAATTAATTTGTCCTTATGATATGAATTGGGATGGTGCTTACATAACAGATGACAATCTTAATTCAGTTTTTAAGAAGCTTCCCAAAAATGTTTTGTTAGAAGTTTTCCTTGATTCCTGTCATTCAGGTACTGGGTTAAGAAATGTTAATCTGGGACGTCCACCGGAATTGGGTCCCGAGAATCCCACGTTAGTAAGATTTCTGCCCCCACCTGTAGATATTGAATCTCGAGTAGAGGGTGAGGAAGATGAATTGAAGCCCACAAGAGGATTCCGTTCCAAGAATAGGAGCACTGTTCATCACATTCTTTGGGCTGGATGTAGATCTGATCAGACATCTGCCGATGCTTACATTAATGGTGATTATAACGGTGCATTTTCGTTTTATTTTTGTAAACATATGCGTGATGCAGGTGGTAATATAAGCAGGAAAAACCTTTTAAAGCGGGTTCGAAATTCTTTGAGCCATAATGGTTATTCACAAATTCCACAGGTTGAAACAGAAGCTACAAAGCTTAAATTAAGGGCTCTAACTACAAAGGGAAAAGAGTAATTATTTCATGAATTCACCATATTAATCGAAGTTTAAAAAATGCCAAAAATCACTGATCCCCCACCCAAAAAAGTTGCTTCAGAGCTAAGGAAGCTCAGGCTAGCCCTGGATGATGAGATCCCATCTAAGCAGCTTGACTACAATATTCTTATCGCCACCTGGAACCTGCGCGCTTTCGGAGGTTTAACGGAAAAGTGGGTTAGTGGAGATAAGGATAGTCCAAAGAGGAATCTTCATGCGTTACTATGCATAGCTGAAATTGTATCGCGGTTTGATGTAATAGCTCTTCAAGAAGTCAAAGGTAATATAAAATCACTCCGGCATATGATGAAGCTGATTGGTCCGAATTGGAGCCTAATTTTAACTGATGTAACAAGAGGTAAGAAAGGAAACGATGAACGAATGGCTTTTCTTTTTGACACACGGAAAGTCAAACTCTCGGGCCTTGCATGTGAGCTGGTGGTTCCGGAGGATAGATCAATTAAGTCAAATGCTTTCAATCGTCAGTTTGCCAGGACACCCTACGCAGTAGGATTTCAATCAGCTGGTCATACTTTTATATTGGTAACGCTTCACGTCATATATGGTAAAAAACCGGGAGACCGAGTTAGGGAATTACAGGCCATTGGAAAATGGCTTGCGGACTGGGCAACGGATGTGAATGCATGGGACCAGGATCTTATTACACTCGGGGATTTTAATATAGATAGAGAAGATGATCCACTTTTCGAAGCATTTACATCGACCGGACTTCGCGCCCCCGATGATTTGGATAGGGTTCCCAGGACGATTTTTAGTACACCCGAAAAACCTGAAACCAATAAGCACTATGATCAAATAGCATGGTTTACTGGTGAAGAAAATAAACCCAAATTATCATTTGAATGTAATAGGGCTGGTTACTTTGACTTTACGAAGGTGGTTATGACAACTATTTCTAAGCAAGAACTATCATGGAGAATATCTGATCATTATCCTCTATGGGTGGAATTCTTGGTTAGATAGGAAATTTCTAACCCTCTCTTTCTAAGCAGTATAAATCCTCAATCTCAGTTGAACCGTTGTTTCTAAAATTTCATCCTAATTATAGGACAGTGGCCTTGTGGACGTGGTGGATAAGGGTGTGTAATTATGTATAGTCAAATTGATTTATCATATATTCCATACCTATATAGTCTTGTTGTTTTGATTGGGTTAGGATTGTTTTTGGGAAGTCTATATCGGGTTATGACAAATTTATACAAAGAAAGTGAAGATCCTGGGCCAGCATTGATTGTCGTGCGGGGTATACGTAAAGCGCTTGTTGGAGTGAGTTTAGTTGGTATTGGAATGGCACTATATTGGAATCTTAGCTACCTGTTTTTACTTTCTTTGATATTCGGAATTCAGGAGCTTTTTGAAACCTCTCTAGTAATAGCAGCTCTAAAGAGAGCCCCGAATACTAGATTACAAGAAATATCACTGTCTTAACAGCAGTTGGTTGAAGGAAATGAACATACCATTTTTAAAAATTGCAACTTCAATATTAACTTTTTTAACCGTAATCATATTGGTTAATACAAGGGTAGTTGGCTTTTATGAACTAACTGATAAGTCTCTCCGAGAGGAAAATACAAATTCAGGTGGTACTAAGAAGGTTTCGATGCAAGATGCAATGTTTCGGGCAAATATGGAACGTACAGGTGTTTATAGAACCAATGGCGTAAACAAACTCAAAGGATTAAAATGGAAGTTTAAAACACCAGGTGAAGTTGAATCTACGCCAACTGTTTCAAATGGGGTCGTTTTTATAGGTTCGGTGAATGGACTGTATGCTATAGATGTGAATACAGGCCGTTTAAAGTGGAAGTCTAAAACGAATTCCGAAGTTGGGTCATCCCCTGCATTGGATGGTGGTGTTGTATATTTCGGAGGTAGCGATGGTCATCTTTATGCGCTAGATGCTTTGACTGGGAATGAGAAATGGAGATTTAAAACAGACGGCGAAGTGCGATCATCACCTGTTGTGACAGGAGGATTGGTGATATTCGGCAGCTATGACTCTAATCTATATGCGGTTGATATTAAGACGGGTAAGGAAAAATGGAGATTTAAGACTAACGCGGGAGTATTGTCTTCACCTGCTATATTTTATGGAGTTATCTATTTTGGCAGCTTTGACAAATATCTATACGCAGTTGAACTCAATACCGGTAAGGAGAAATGGAAATTTAAGACAGAAGGTGAAATTTTTTCTACCCCTACCATAGCTGAAGGCGTCATATATTTTGGTGTTTTTGATACCCATCTTTTCGCTCTTGAAGCAAATACAGGAAAGGAAAAGTGGAAGTTCGTGACAGATAGCAGTGTGCTCGATTGGATGATTTCATCACCTGCGATATCTGATGGTGTGGTCTATATTGGGGGCCTCGATGGACTTTATGCAGTGGATGCTACGACTGGGAAAACGAAATGGAAGTTTGATACAGTACGGGCTGTTAGTTCTTCCCCCGCAATAGCCGATGGTATTATATATTTCGGTAGTAATGACGGGTTGATCTATGCATTGGACATTAATAATGGCAAGGAATTATGGAAATACAAAATAGAAAAGCTTATGTCATCTTCACCGACCGTATCGGACGGAGTTATTTACTTCGGAAGACAAGACGGTTATATCTATGCCCTCGAATAAGGTTGTTTTTTTCTTTATTTATCTATCTATGCTTAATTCCAAATGATCGAAATATTTTTGCCTTAAAATTTCCTTTAATTTTTAGGATGTTATCTTTTGTAACTCACTAGATCGGTAAATATTGACTTTGATGATAGGTGTATTCAAATTCGTGTTTTTAAAGTTTAGTATTTTAATCGTTCTATTATTAGTAGCGAGTTGTCGGGATCTAAAGAGTATTCAAAATCAGTTGCCCAACCCGATTAACGAATTTACTGAGAAGGACGGCTATATAATTGGACTACGTTGGTATGAATATGGCAACTATGATATAGCATTGAAGTACTGGAAACCACTTGCTGAGGATGGAGATTGTGATGCCGGGTATGGCTTAGGGCTTCTCTACTTTAGAGGTGCGGGGGTAAGAAAAAGTTATAAGGAAGCAAGCAACGTGTGGTTTAAATCAGCTAATCAAGGTCAGGGTCAGTCTCAACTTGCTCTAGGGATTATGTATTCTCATGAGAGTATTCCGTATTCACCAATTAATTGCAGAAGAGGTTGTGGGGTAGGAAAGGATCTTGTTAAAGCATATAAATGGTTTGGTTTAGCTAGCAAAATGGGATCTAGTGCTGAACAAAATCGAGCCGATGAGCTTCTCGAAAAGATTCGAGTTAAAATGACACCTAAGCAAATAAGCAGAGCGGATGATTTGATAAAAGAGTGGGAGGCTAATCCTTCTTTGTGTAAACCACGCAGATAGTCGTGATAAAAACCAACATTTCTTATGATCGGCTAAATCACGACTGCAAATACGCTCCGGCGAGGACTACCCGTGACAAACAGTCGAATTGTAGGAGCGGCTTCCAGCCGCGATACAATTGTCGCGCCAGGGATGGCGCTCCTACGGGGATATAAATTAATTATAAACTGACCAGCAAGGCTGGGCGGCTACCTAGATTCGAAAGAGACTTCTTGCATTATCTCAATTCTCTGAATAAGCACAAACAAATCTTGATACATAATCACTAACTGTGTCAGCTAATATAGGCTCAGGATCTGTAGAAAAATTCTCGCTGAATACTAGCTCGCCAATCGTGTTATAAAAACGAGAAGCTATATAAGAATATGTGCGGTCTAAACAGTTAACTGAGGAATAAATATAAACTTCTTTATAATTGATTCCATCTTCATCGGTTTGCTCAGCTGTAAATACAAGCTTACTCCAGGACCTTCTGCTATCATTTTCAATTAAAATACTTGCTTTTGCTACAAAAACTTTAAATGGCCTATCCGTACCCACTCTTGAGACGAAATACCAGATATCATAACTCTTTTCATCATCCTTGGATTCTTTTACGATTGAATATTTGGTTTCGTTTGTCCTCATGCTGGCGCAAGAAACGAATAAGATACAACAGGACACAATTATTAGAGCATTTATAAATTTTAAATTGAACATTTTTTAAAATCCGTGAAATTATAGAGCACAGCTTACGAATGTGAAAGCAAAGACGGCGAAACCATTAGAATTTGTTGACAGATGTAATAGATGAGAACCAACATCTTTGTTTTTGATCAAGTTATACATCTTCGGATCACTTACAACTACGTAGCTTTTACCTTCTGAATCAATCTCTGCATCATCACCGGCATTCTCGGCATCAAGGTTTTTATTATCCTGCATAATGTGGACTTTAAAATCTTTATCCTTCTCAGGGTTTATTACCAGATTAACTTCATATGAGGTGTATTTTAGATATACGTGAGCTCCTTCGTTTGAATCTTCTAAAGCGGGCTCGATAAATTCTGACGTGTTAATCCATCTACCCTCAAGATAAATAGTGTCTTCTTCGCTAATCTCGGGCTTTTCGTATTCCTGTGGTTCGTCTTGCCTTAATTCTTCAAGATTACCTAATTTGCCTCTCTTATATCCCAAGAATAGTTCAGGACTGACCCTGTAGCAGTGTATGCCAGGGATATCCGAATCCCTGATGGGCTTCATTAGATCTGGTAAATCCACGTCAGGATCCAACTCTTTTATTAATAGTTGAATAGCCATTTCTGTTTCAATATAGTTACCTTCTCCAAAGTGTGCATATCTAAAATATCCGTTTTTATCGATTAGATATTTCGAGGGCCAGGAGCGATTAGCGAATGCCTGCCAGATCTTGTAATCATTATCCATGACTACTGGATACCTTATTTCAAATTCAACAATTCCTTTTCTTACATTTTCTTCCGTTCTTGAAAATGTGAATTCAGGAGCGTGTACTCCAACGACCTCTAAGCCTTTTTCATGATATCTCTCGTACCATTCTCTTAGGTATGGAAGAGTCCTGATACAGTTCACACACGTATAGTCCCAAAAGTCAACTAAGACGACTTTTCCTTTAAGCTGTTGTGTACTTATTTCATGTGAATTAATCCACTTACCGGTATTTATTTCTGGCATGCGAACCTTTCCCTTTTGAACATACATTCGATTCCGCTCCCTAATTAATTTTAATTAAAATATATCAAATAAATATTCCATATCATACATTTTCTTAATATATGACTAAGATTTTAGATATTTTGCAAATAGGGTAATTCACATTTATTTAAGAAGAATTAGGTAGAATATATAATCGAACTACTATGAAGAATTCCTTACCAAATTGCTTGACTTTTAAATTTGTTTTGATCTATTTGGCATTAAATTTATCAATATCGTTTTACGGTTGCATGACTCATACTGCTTTTTCTATGGAGAACAAAGAAAAGGTTGTTATACTAGGAAAGTGGAGTGAGAATAAATTGAACGACATGATGCAAAAATCCGCTAAAAATAATGATTCGGGTAGTCGTATTGACTTTATATCTGAGCAGTTCTTAAATGTGAAATACGAAGATTCAACTCTGATTGGTAGTATCAATACCCCTGAATTATTGGTGATAAATTTGGACGGAATGGACTGTTTTACATATATAGATTATGTGGAAGCTATGCAGCTCTCAGATTCATATCCCAATTTTGTAAATAATCTCCAGTCAATTAGATACCAATCTGGTGATATAGGATTTAGGAACAGGAATCATTTCTTTACAGACTGGGTGGAGTCTAATAGTGGTAACGTCATTGATGTAACAAGTGATATAGGTGGAGATAAAACCATGACTGTTAAGAAAATACTCAACAAGAAAGGGGACGGTACTTATTATCTTACGGGGATACCCGTCAAAGAGAGGTCTGTAACCTATATCCCATCTGCTTCGATTGATGAAGTAATAATTGGCCGTTTAAAAACTGGTGACTACGTAGGTATGTATACAGAGAAAGAAGGATTGGATGTCTCTCACACGGGGATAATTATTAAAAAAGAGGAAGGGGTATATCTAAGACATGCTTCGTCAAGAGATGAGAATAGAAGGGTTGTTGATGAAGATTTCCTTACTTATATTTCAAATAAACCCGGGATAGTAGTTTTAAGACCTAAACAATAGTGGTTATCCATGATTTAAATCAATAAATAGGAGTTGATTTTGAAGCCTGAAGAATATGTACTTCGAGCTACTGACCTATATTATAAAGGTGATTACGAAGGAGCAATTAAGAACCTTGATAAGGCAATAGTTTTGAAATCTGATTTTGCAGGAGCGTGGTACAACAAGGGAATTGTTCTTTCAGTTGTTTGTCGACATGAAGAGGAAGTCGAGGCTTATAATAGAGCAATTCAAATTAAGCCCGACTACGCGGAGGCTTGGAATAATAAGTCTGCTGCTCTAGGAAAGCTTGGGCGTTTTGAAGAGGCACTTGCAGCGTCTAACAAAACATTAGCATTAAAACCATGGTTTCCTGTTGCCTGGTGTAATAAGGGGGCAGCCCTGGGTTGGCTAGGACGTGATGAAGAAGCTATTGAGGCATACGATAAGGCATTAGAATTTCAATCAGATTATGTTGAAGCCTGGAATAACAAAGGAGTGGCGCTGTGTAACCTTAATTTGCTTGATGATGCAATTAAGGCATTAGATAAAGCTATCAAGCTAAAATCTTATTATGCCGAAGCATGGTACAACCGCGCGAGGGTCTATGCTAAGAAGGGAATTAACAAAAAGGCTAATTAGGATTTAAAAAAAGCCATTGATCATGATAACTCATTCAAGTACGAAGCTAAAAAAGATAAGGTATTTATAAATTTAGAGAGAGGCAAAGAATTTATAAAACTTACTGAATAATTACATAAGGAGAAATGTTATGCCAAAGACAGCAAAGGAATTGACAGATCTGGTCACAGAAACAATGAAAGCAAAAGGAAATTTGGAGAAGGTGTTAGACTTTGTGGATTTAGTGAACAGTCATTCGGATGAATTTCCTGACGAAATACACACTGTGGGAGAAAAAATAAAAGAAGTTGCACCCGAGATTATGAATAATATTGAAAAGATAAAAAGTCACATAAATAACGAACTTAACAAATTAGACGTTGATGATGAACAGGCTAAAGATGCAGCTAACAAACTTTTGCTTTATCACGGAGATATCTTTATGACGATAAATTGGGCTGAAACTCAGATGATAAATCATGATGAAAATTCCTATTGGTGGCGCTATTGGGGTACTGTTAATAAATACTTAAGAGAACAACTTGAAAGGGAAGGAAAAAACTCCCGACCTAATATTTTAAAATGAGGATAAAAATGTATTGTATGAGCCGCTTCTAGCTGCGATCCATAATTCGCACCAAGCCTGTCCTGAGTGAATCGAAGGGATGGTGTGCCTACCTAAGTTTAATACAATAGAACCTCCCGGTGGTGGTTCTCCCTCATGTGGAATAAAAATTGGGTAGCCAACCAGTCTTGCTGGTTGAAAACTAGTTAGGATTTTCTCTCCGCTATTCCTTAAAAATAGGCATTATGTGCTTTGAGAAGGTATGAATCATAGCAAACATTTCTTCATCATTGTCTACATCTATATCGAAAGCTATGTGAGAAACTCCTATTTTTTCGAATTCGCTTATGTATTCAATTATCTCTTCCTTTGTGCCGTAGAATGCGAAAGTGGGTTTGCCCCGCAATCTTTCTAAATTCTTTGTTTGCTTTTGTCCTTCTTTCAATATTCTAAGCCTATTTCTGATAGAGAAAACAAAATTCTCTAATTCCCTATCCTTATCTTTAGCTATGTTTTTTAAATAAATTAATTCCTGATGCATATCACTTGGACCAAACCATACTGGATGCCATCCGTTGCCGTGTTCCACGGCTCTAGTAATCGCTCTTTTACTATTTCCCCCAATCCATATCGGTGGATGTGGTTTTTGATGGGGCTTTGGATAGAATTTAATTTCAGAAAAATTATGAAAGCCCCCTTTGAAACTATGCTCGTCCTTAGTCCAAAGCTCTTTAAAAATCCTTATATATTCATCTGTCCTTTCCCCTCTATCATTGAAAGGAATCCCTAGAGCATCAAATTCTTCACTCATCCAACCCGGACCCACTCCGAATATGATCCTTCCACCTGAAAGCACATCCAGAGTTGCTATCATCTTGGCTACGAAAATGGGGTTCCTATATGGAAGAATTAACACACTTGTTCCAAGCTTTATCTTATCTGTGTGTGCTGCTAAATATCCAAGAATAACAAATGGATCATATAGGGTATCACTAAATCTGTCCTTGTATTTTTCGGGAAGAATTACATGATCACTTATCCAGATTGAATCAAACCCAAGTTTCTCGGCTCTTTTAGCCAATTCTATGTTCACTTGTACGTCAACGCCTCTGTGAAGAGGTATGGTAATTCCAAATTTCATAATTTTTTAAAACTAATGTATTTTCTATAAATTAATTGTATTACAATTTGAGACATTGTGACTGTATAAATCGCATTATTTCATGTTAAATGAAATTTTCCCAAGAATTCTGAAGTCGGCAAAATATTTACCCTGTTTTCCTGGGATCATTTTTCCTAAGACACCCGTTATCATTATTTGACCGGGTTCTACTTCCCAACCTTGTTTAACAATTTTGTTGACAAGCCAGAGAAGAGCTTTTAGCTGATTTCCCATTGCATCTGTCGCGACTCCACGATTGATTACATTGCCGTTAAAGTACAGGGTCGCGCTGATCTCATTGATGTCTATGTTATTAAATGTCTCTTGATTTCCGATTATGAAGTCAGTAGAGGCCACATTTGATGCAATGATATCAACTCCTTTAACCCTCTTTGTATCTTCGAAACCAATGTCTGGAATTTCTATTACTGGAACAACGGCTTCAATTTTATCAATGAGCATATTAATTTCTAGAATTGGTTTATTGATTGGTTTTCCGATTATAAAACCGATCTCGGTTTCTATCATAGGCATTTTAAAATTCTTAATGTCGACATCAGGACTTCCTTTATTTAGTCCTGAAGCCAGAAGTACACCTGCGACAGGTGTTTCTGTCCCAAACTTTTTTTGACTCTTAATTGAGGTAAGATCGGCCTTAAATCCTGCAATGTTATCATTTTCCAATCTTTGTTGTACAAACTTTTTCTGAATTTTATAAGCGGCGATTTGGTCAATATGAGGAAAGCGATCGGAAATAATATGTAACGGTTTGTTATCTTTGTATGCTTCAATCAATAAGTTAGCTGCTTCCGTGACATCTGCGAAGGCAGATGCTGATTGAAGGATTAAAAAGAGAGATCCATAATAGAAGCACCTTCTTCTATACATCAGACTTTACCCTTTTTACTACAGATAAATTTGTTAACCCATGTGAACATTCTTGGGAGTTTTTTATCATCGGTACTTCAGAGAAATGTTTATTCCTTGTAAATGGATTCCATTATCTGTCTGATATGAGTTGATTTATTTAGTACATAAAAATGTATCCCTTCAACTCCATGTTTTAAAAGCTCTTTAGCCTGGTTAACACATTGTTCAACGCCTATTTGATGGGCCTTATCGTCATCGTCTATTGCTAAGTCTAGTTCGGCCTGAAGTTTTCGAGGTATGCTTGAACCGCACATTGAGGTGATCCTCTGAATTTGCGTCACGGAAAGGACCGGCATTAAGCCGGGAATGATTGGAACATTGATACCTGCTTGTCTAACCTTATCTAAAAATTTAAAGTAAAAGGCATTATCGAAAAAAAGCTGAGTAATAATGACTTCTGCTCCAGCTTCTATCTTATTCTTGAGGTTAGAGATATCATTTTCCATGCTTTTAGCTTCTAGGTGCTTTTCAGGATAACCTGCCACCGCTAATCCGAATGGCTCAAGTCCTTGTTTCTTCTCAAATTCGCGAATGTGTTCAACTAGCTGGTGCGCGTGTGAGTAGCCATCTTGTGGGGTTAGGAATTTTGTTTCTCCCTTTGGTGGGTCACCCCTGAGGGCAACGATATTTCGTATATTAGAATCGACTAACCGTTTAAGGATGTCATCCAATTCCTTTCGAGATGAACCAACGCATGTAAGATGACATGCCGTTTCCATTTTGTATTTGTTTTTTATTAAAGAAGCAATCTCAAGTGTAGTGTCACGGGTTGATCCCAAAGCACCGTAAGTTACGGTCATAAAATCCGGTTTTAGTGAAATAAGGTCAGGTAGTACAGATTGGAGATTTTCCATTCCCTTGTTAGTTTTAGGAGGAAAGATCTCGAATGAAATTATTTGTTTTCGGCCATCTTTATAAAAATCTTGCATTAGCATTTCTTGGTCCTGACTAGAAAATCAGGTTACTCAATCTATCAATTCCATTCAAGGAAATTTAGATATTGCATGTTAAAGTTACTAGTTTATTAATTAGTTAACAAAGAAACTGAAAAAATTGGATTATTAACAACAAGGGTTTTAGAATAAGTTTATTGGATTTTGAGTATATGGTAGATTTGTAGTGAGGACATATAGATGGATCTTAGAAAACAAATTCCTGAAAATTTAAAAGAAGCTCTCAGAAATAAAAAAGCTCTGGAACTATCTGTACTTCGAATGCTTCAATCCGCTATTAGAAACAAGGAGATTGAGATTAAAGGTGGGAAAGAAACCTTAAACGATGATGAGATTATAGAAGTAATTGCCAGTGAAGTTAAAAAACGTAAAGAAGCGGCAAATGAATATAATAAAGCCGAGAGAACTGATCTGGCCGATAAGGAAAAGGCTGAGATAGATATTCTTATGAGATATATGCCAAAACAGATGGATGAAAATGAAATTAAAGAAGAAGTGAGAAGGGCGATTGAGGAGGTACAGGCGGAGTCAATAAAGGATTTAGGTATGGTGATGAAAATCATTATGCCAAGATTAAAGGGACGGGCCGATGGATCATTAGTAAATAGAGTTGTCCGTGAGGAGCTGGATGAGGAGTAAGCTATCTATCTTCAGTTTTTGACAAATTAAAAAGCAGCTAATCATGACGGGATAGAGATTCATAATATAAATTTGGACCTTGGTGTTTGTTAAATTTCAAAATTAGAAATTTTTAATAATAGAAAGGGATAAATAATTGGCAAAATCAGCCAAAAAGGGATTGATCGGTTCTGAAGGGGTCAGATGGGATCTCTCGGACCTTTACAGAGGCATTGATGACCCTAAAATTACGAAAGACATAAACACAACTCTTTCGAAAGCAAAAAAATTTGAGCGGAAATATAGGAAAAAGATAAATTCTAAGAAGGTATCTTCTAGGTTACTTCTAAGCGCGCTGAAAGAACTTGAATCCATCAGTGAAAGTATTGGTAAGTTAATAGCTTTCGCTCATCTTGTTTTCGCTGCTGACACAAGTAATCCAAAGCATGGAGCCTTCCTGCAATCAATCCAAGAAAAAGCCACCGAAGTACGCAAGCACCTATTATTCTTTGAACTCGAATGGGTTTCATTGCCCGATAAAATAGCGAATCAATTAATAGTATCGAATAGACTCTCGCATTACAGGCATTTCCTCGATCGAGAAAGACGATATAAACCACATAGGTTAAGTGAATCTGAAGAGAAGATTCTAGATGAAAAAGCAAATACAGGATCTCGTGCATTTATGCGTCTTTTTGATGAGGTCATAAATAATATAAGATTCAAAGTAAGATTGGATGGTAAGACGAAAGAACTAACTGAGACAGAAACACTTTCACTTCTATATGATCTGGACCGAAACAAACGAAAGGCTGCTGCTAAGGGACTCACAAAAGGGCTTAAGGAAAACATCCATGTGCTAACATTTATATTCAATACTCTTGTGCAGGAACACTCTATAAACGATCGACTCCGCTTATTCGATGATCCTATGGCGTCTCGCCACTTGGATAATGAAATAGATAAAAACACAGTAGATGCTCTTATGGGATCATGCGAAGCTAACTACGACCTGGTGAAAAGATACTATAATATCAAGAAAAGACTCCTTGGAATAAAAAAGTTTTATGACTATGATCGTTACGCTCCTATATTTAAAGATACAAAATCTATAAATTACGTAAGAGGGAAAGAGATAATTCTTAATGCGTTCGCACAGTTTTCGACTCGTATGTCCAAAATTGCAGAGAAGTTTTTTGATCGGAATTGGATTGACGCAGAAACTCGAGAGGGAAAAAGGGGAGGGGCTTTCAGTCACAGCACCGTACCGAGCGTTCACCCATATGTGTTTACGAATTACACTGGAACTCTTCGTGATGTTATGACACTAGCCCATGAGCTTGGTCACGGGATTCATCAATATCTTTCAAGACAGCAGGGCTACTTTCAGTGTAACACCCCTCTTACAACCGCAGAAACTGCTAGCGTGTTTGGTGAGATATTAGTATTTCATGAACTAAAAGAATCGGAGTCTAATTCGCTGGTAAGGTTATCACTTCTCTGCAGCAAGCTTGAAGATATCTTCGCTACTGTGTTCAGGCAGGTAGTGATGACGAGATTTGAAGAAAAGCTTCATCATGCAAGAAGAAAGGAAGGAGAGCTCACGGCGGAGAGGATAAATGGAATCTGGCTTGAGACCAATAAACAAATGTTTGGCAGTTCGGTCGAATTAACGGAAGACTATTCATGGTGGTGGACCTATATTCCTCATTTCATCCACTCACCCTTTTATTGTTATGCCTATTCATTTGGAGAACTTCTCGTCCTTTCTCTCTATAATAAATACCTAGTGGAAGGAAATACATTTGTTACACTCTATATCGATCTATTATCATCCGGTGGGAGTGTGTCACCGGAGGAGCTCTTATCACGAGTGGGTGTAGATATCACAGATCCAGAATTTTGGGAAGGCGGAATAGATATTCTTAGAGAAATGGTTAACGAGGCAAGTGTGTTGGCTAAGGTAGTAAATGCACGAAATTAATACTTTGCACATCCCTTCTCCCCTATCTCCTGAAGGTGTTTATTAATTTCCTCTGAAAATGAGTTATCGTAATCTGTTTTTTCACATGCTTTAATCAAGAAAAATTTTGCTTTATCCATATTACCCAATCGAGAATACAAGATGCCTATTGTATCCATGGCGTATACCGGAAAGCCCTCATTGTTAGCCACTGCACTTATAATTATTTTAAGGCCTTTTTCATAATCTTTCTCGGTAATCAAAAATATGGATGCAAGGTTGTTTGATGCCTCTAAATTGTATTCATCCTTATCTAATGCCCTTAAATAATATTTTTCAGCTTCCGAGTAATTCCCCCGTTTAAGATATGCATTACCTATGTTAACCAATGGAACAATCAAGTCGCTGTTCATGTCAAAAGCCTTCTTATACTGTTTAATGGCCAGATCATATTTAGCTTCTTTTTCATATGCTACACCGAGGTTATTGTGCTCCTGAGGAGTTAAAGGGTCTTTTATTAGTAGGAGTGGTGACAAGTAGCCACAACTAACAGCTAAATTTGATAATGGAATTAATAATATTATTAATTTACAAAGATTCCAGGTCACTTTTTGACAATAAGCATAAGTCGGTTCATCTTTGTCCACTCATCCTCAAGTTGTGAGATTTTAATTTCTCGACTACTTTCAAACCCCGTGTGAATAATGAATGTACTCTTGCTCTTATCGTATCCATATACTACATAATAGTGGGGAATGCTGACAAACAGCTTTCCGCGGTCTACTAGAACTATAGTTGGAATGCCCTGGTCAATATGAGAAAAAAGAACACTAGTATCACCATTTATTGTTTCAGCGTCATAGCCCATCTCTTTCGCGAAATTTTCCATGTCGGATATCAGCGCGCCTTTTAGCTTTGGAGTATAAACATCATTAGCAATTTCTTCCTGACTTATTTCTTGACCGAAGAATGTCATGATTGATGCCATGGCCGCGGGTCCACAAAATTGATTTTTCTGTTTAACAAAAGGGACATTCTCTATAGTTTTTGCACTATCTGAATTATAAATGTCATCACGGATGAAGTGATTTTGATGACAACTGAGTAATAAAATTGAGCTATTTATAATAACAAGATTTATAAATAAACCCATCGACTTAAGCATAATTGAGCCCGCTAAACTTCTAATTTAAATCCTTCTCAAAACTATAAGAAGTATGATAGCTATGACGAAAACTACCAGAACAATTACAGCTGCTGCTGCAGCACCATTACCCCCTGCGGGAATTCGGTCAGAAAGAGCCGCCAACTGATGAATATGTTCGTCGCTCATGCTTTTTAACTTTGTAGCTAATTCTTCATCGGAAAGTCCATAACTCTTAAGTTTTTCGACTACGATTTTATTCTCGAGCATCTTACGAATCTTTTTTTCATTTATTTCTCTGTTTAGATATGATCTCCCATTGGTGGAAATCATTTGTGAACCCACAATAGCGGCTTCCACGCTTTTAGAGATCAGGGATAAAGGTGTGAAGCTAATAAATATTATAATTATGATTGGGATTTTATAGATTTTATTTTTTAAAAGTATCATGAATCCAGCCTCCTTATTATCTAAGATTATCAAAAAATATCTGGCTCAAATATTTAAAGAGTGATTTGTTAAACTTAATTTATAAGACCCATATATTCATGTCATTAAACATTTTCCCTCAAACCATTTTTCTGCAATTCTAACATTTATAGTGGTTTTAAGATTGCTCTGTTGAGATCCCTAGTCAACGTTTCTTCATCCATCACAACCTACCATGATTAAGGACACCCTGTTCTTATAATTATAGCAAAGAGACTGAATATTATTAATTTCATCATTTCCTTAATTTCTATGATATGAGTTTCACAAATGAAGGTGCAAAATTTATGCCATCTTATTGGTAAATGATTATTTGTAATCTTGATGAGAAGTTATTGATAGTTTGTAGGTAAAAGGAGTAATTATTTTACCCATTTGTGTAATATCACACTGTATCTACTGTGTAAAACTATACATAAGATTAGTAGTTGAGATTGTTAGAATTTCGCTTTTGATAAAAGGAGTTGGTATGGTACTATATCAGCCTGTGTTGCAAGTGCTAACAGGCACGATAAAAGGGAAAAAATTAAAGGTTCCCAAAGGTAGGACGATTCGACCCACAACCAGCAGAATAAAAAAATCAATCTTTGACTCTCTTGGTGATATTAGTGGATTGAGAATACTTGATATATTTGCAGGTTCGGGAGGTCTGGGTATTGAATCTCTTAGCATAGGGGCCGCACAAGTTGTTTTCATTGAGAAAAATCCACATGTATTCAAGATACTTAGGGATAACGTCGCTTCATGTGGATTTCTTGATAAAACTACTTTCATTTGCGATGATTATGAGAATGCGGTTAAAGGACTCATTAAAAATGAATACAAATTTGATATAGTTTTTATCGATCCACCCTATATCTTGTATGATAAAAAAGGAGTACCGGACTTCATAAATATCGTAAAAGGTTGTGTAGAATCTGGCACGTCGATAGTTATCGAACATGAACACCCAATAACAGGTAGCACGCCAGGATTTTCTCGCACTACTAGATCATTCGGTGGAACAAAGGTTAGTTATTTTAGAAGGTGCTTTTAATGGGAAATTATGTAATTTATCCGGGCTCATTCGATCCCTTTACCAAAGGTCACCTGAACATAATAGATAGGGTAGTAAAGGTTTTCGATGAAGTGATAGTGGCTGTGGCCCATAATGTTGCAAAAGAAACGACCTTCACACTACAGGAAAGGTTAGAAATCCTCAAAGAAATTTTTCGTAATCGTCCAGAAGTAAAAATAGATTGTTTCGAGGGTCTATTGGTAGATTATGTAAAAAAAGCCGGTACTAATACTGTTCTACGAGGCATGAGGACCGTTTCGGATTTTGAATATGAACTTCAAATGGCTCTCGCAAATAAAACTTTGTTTAAGGAACTCGAAACAGTGTTCATGGTTACAGATAGTGCCTATGCACACATCAGTTCATCTTTGATTAAACAAATAATATCACTCAGTGGTTCAGTCAAAGAGATGGTTCCGGAAGTAGTAGAGACAAGGCTAAAGAAGAAATTGCTCAAGAAGCGAGAGAGTTGAAACCAAATGAAACTTGCATCACGTGCCGAAAAGCTAAAACCATCAGCAACACTTTTGATCACCGCAAAAGCGAAAGCCCTAAGGGCTGAGGGTATAGATGTCATCGGGTTTGGTGCTGGTGAACCTGATTTCGATACTCCCGAGAATATTAAAGACATAGCCGTAAGCGCAATCAATGATGGATTTACAAAATATACTGCGGTTGGTGGCATTGACGAACTTAAAGAGGCAATCATCGCTAGTTTGAGCGAGGATTACGGCCTAGATTACGACAAGTCTGAAATAATTGTCTCATGTGGCGCTAAGCACACTCTCTATAACTTGACACAAGTAATTATTGAGGAAGGTGATGAAGTTATAATACCTGCACCATACTGGGTTTCATATCCGGCACAGGTGTCGTTAGCCGGTGGCAAACCTGTAATAATAGAGACCACTGAAGAAAGCGGGTTCAAGATTGAACCAGATGAACTTAAAGAGAAAATAAACCAAAAAACTAAGGTCCTAATATTAAATTACCCATCAAATCCTACGGGAGCTACTTACAGTGAGGATGACCTAAATATTATAGCTGAGATTGCAATCGATTCTGGCCTGATCATTATTTCAGATGAGATTTATCACAAAATCTTATACGATGGTATAACTCACACCCCGATCGCAACCCTCGGCGATGATGTAAAGAATTCCACAATTCTCGTAAATGGAGTTTCGAAAACGTATTCTATGACAGGATGGCGAATAGGATACTCAGCAGGTGATAAGGCGGTTACCAGCGCAATGAGTAAACTACAGGGTCAATCAACTTCTAATCCGGTTTCCATATCCCAAATGGCCGCAGTAGAGGCCTTAATGGGATCTCAAGATGATGTGTCTAAAATGGTTAGAGAATTTGAAGAGAGGAAAAATTATATTACGAAAAGATTGAATGAAGTTCCGGATGTTAGGTGTTTTAGTCCGCAGGGAGCCTTCTACGTTTTTCCTAATATATCTAGATTCTTTGGTAAGGGCTATGATGGGAAAGAGATTGAAAATTCCGTTGATTTTACAGAATTCTTGCTCGAAGAGGCTAAAGTCGCAGTTATACCTGGGATTGAATTTGGTTCTGACGACCACGTTAGGATTTCTTATGCCGTGTCAATGGAAGATATTAAGAAGGGCATAGATAGGATTGAAGAGGCTGTAGAAAAGCTGGAATGAACTTGCCCGCTTAACTGATTTTAAATTTTTCTATCTTGTAGCAAGTAAAAATAAAATAAGTCCGATTCCGTTATCCTCCCGCTTATATTGAAATGCAGAATATAGTACTAGGAATTTCCATCTCCCTAAATGGTAGGTATTCAATACAGGGAAAAGAAAGTTTTGAAGGACTTTCTCTTTGGATCAAGGAAGTTAATGAAATTGGCGGCATATATGTCCGCGAATTAAATAAAAGAGTCCCATTTGAACTTAAATACTACGATGACGAAAGCTCAGTGGATAAGTGCAAGCAAAATACAGAAAAACTAATACGAAAGGATAAAGTCGATTTTTTAATTGGACCATACTCCAGTGGTCTTACGTTGGCCGCTGCAACTGTTTCCCAAGATTTTCAAAGAACCCTTTGGAATCATGGAGGATCTTCTGATGAGATAACAAACCGTGGTTTCCCCCACATAGTAAGCGCGATCACACCAGCCAGCATATACTTTAATGGAATTTTAGAAATGGTAAGAAAAATTGATGGATCTGCACGAAGGATAGCTATTTTCAAAGCTGAGGATAGCGGCTTCTCAAAAAATGTAGCGGATGGAGCAAAAAGCTACGGGCAACAAAATGGATTCGATGTCGGGGAATATTCATATCTTTCTGGTCGGAGTGACTTTTCTGCTCTCTTAGGATTGGCTAAGGATAATGAGCCTGATATTATTTTGGGAGTGGGTCGGGCCGATGATGATTTGAGTCTCGCTAAACAAATCATTGAACAAAAGATAGACGTTAAGGCAGTGGGACTCGTAGTTGCAGCACTGAAACTCTTTAAGGAGACTTTTGGGAAGCACTCAGAAGGTTTCCTTTCAACCAGTCAATGGGAGCATGGCATGAAAATAGAACCGGACTTCGGACCAACTCCCATAGAGTTCTTTACTAATTTCAGAGTCGAATATGGGAAAGTACCTGACTACCTGGCTGCTCAGGGGTACAACATAGGACTCGTGATTAGTAAATGTATTGAAGAGGCCGAATCACTTGATGACAATTACCTTCGAGAGGTAGCTAAGAAATCTGAATTCAACTCATTTTATGGTCATTTTAAGATTGAACCTGTTACCGGAAGACAAATCGGACACCGACTGGTGGTAGTTCAATGGCAGGGTGGGAAAAAACAGATTGTGCATCCCGTCGATCTAGCAGTGGCGGAGCCAGTGTATCCGATGCCTGATCTATAAACTGCCTAGAGTAGATGACAAGGGTTTAATTAGCATACTGACCTGCGAACTGCTGTGTTTCTAAAAGCGGAATATTGAACCCAAACGACTGGTTCATGACCTTTATAAATTCATTCGCGGCTAGGGCATAACCAGCGTTATTAAGGTGGATTCCATCGAGGCTAAAAGTTGTATTTTCGGAATCGACCAGGAAAAAACTCCCTGAAAAACCGTCAATACCCTCACTATTAAGTGTGGAGAGAAAGGAATTTATATCCACAAGTGGAATGTCGAACTCAGATGCCACTTCTTCTATCATTGAATTAAAATCATCTATTGCATCTTGAAATGTCATTCGTTCAAAACTTGTGAGAGTTAACTCTCCGGCAAAAGGGTCACCCGAAGGATTCAGACCCTCTGACTCGAGTTGCGACACCAAAACCTCTGCTTCCTCCATTGAGAACCCTAAGTCCATTAGTGAACTCATATCGGGTATTCCTATTCCTTCATCTCTGTAAAGATCTAGGGCTCGTAGTAATAGTTGTTCGTAGGCGCTCCAAAGAAACGAAGCAGAAATTTCTTTGAGGAGTTTCACTGAAACAGGTTAGAATTGGATATACATGAGATTTGACTTAACTACATTGTATGAATATGAAACGAAAAGAGTTAATACGCTTAAGCTTGGGATTCTATTCGCTATTATCTGGTGTCTTTTGTCTCTATCATTAGCTGTCTTTGCGTACTTTTCCGGTAGGGATCTGGCGCTAGTAGAATTGGATTTTAGGATTGTCTCATCTCTTTTTCTTCTTCTCGCATGGGTTTTGGATTTGCAGGCCCATTTTGAAGCACTTATCAGGATTGCGGGAATAGGCTTTTCCTTCAGCGTCCGAAATGTTGTTATATCCGGATTACTCGGTTTTGTGGACGGTTTTATAGATGGTCTTCTTATCGGATGCATGTATAATATTTTTCGGAATCTGAGGAAAACTGTAGAAGGGTTCAGTATTCTATGTTTTGGAGTTGCTACAGGATCTGTCTTTGGTCTTTCTTCGCTATTATTGGCTCTGGTTACATATCTATACAACTGGGGATCTATAGGCTATGGTTATAATTTCAGACCCATATCTATTTTCTTATTAATTAATGATACGTTATTTAATCTAGGAATTTCTGGAACATCTCTTATGAATTCTTATTTATACTTTCCAAAATCATATCTCGGTTTTTTGGGTTGGGGTTTGTGGGGATTTTTAGATGGTTATATTGGCGGGTCAATATTTGCTATTATTATTTATCTGCTTAAAAGGTTCTAAACCTATGGTAGGTTGTCATTCTCTAAGTCATACTCGAATGTTTTAATCGGGTATCCACTAAGATTTGTAGGGACGATTTCTAGTCGCGGTTTTTTCTGTCATTCCGAATGAACGTGAGGAATCTCAAATATTATGGCTTGAGACATATTGCATAACAAAAAGATTTCTCACTGCGTTTGAAATGACGCAATCACTGGCTTTTCCTTCGTGTGGTTGTAAATTTGTTTCTCGTGGATTCCCACTTAAGACCGGTGGGAATGACAAGGTATTGGGGGAGTCGCTAATTTTTTAAATTTTTCGAAAAAACCTCTTGACAATCTATCTACTAGTAGATAAATTATACTACATGGAAGAAAAGTTCAAGGAAAGTGAAGTAGCACAAGAAATTCTCGACCTCGCTCAGAAGTTGTTTCAAGAGCGCGGGTATAATGCGTTTAGTTACAGGGATCTTTCTAAACAGGTGGGTATCAAAACGTCTAGCATACACTATTATTTCCCAACAAAAGGGGATCTGGCCAAGGCCTTGGTAAACAGATTTAGAGACAGTTTCAAACAGCTTTTGTCTCAAATTGAAGCCCAAGCAGAGGATCCTAAAAAGAAGCTGGAACTTTACTTCCAGTTATTTTTGGATGGTTTTAAGGAGTGTAGGAGGGTATGTCTATGTTCTATGCTTGCATCCGATTTTGATAATCTGCCTGAGACCGTTCAATATGAGATTAAATGGTTGTTTGCGGATAACGAGGCTTGGATAGCTAAGGTTCTGGGGGAGGGTCGGGATTCACGGGTATTTGGGTTCAAAGGCTCACCGGATAGGATGGCGAGAATGATATTTTCTGCATTGGAAGGTTCTACAATTTCTGCCCGTATATTCGAAAATGAACATCGCTTGTCTTATACATCGGATTGGATAATGAGAATGTTACAAGAGAAGAATTAATCATATATTTTTTTATTCATTGACTATCTACAAATAGATAGTTGAGGGGAGGAATTATCATGTATATTGAATTAAGTGACGCTGATAGAAATCTTGAGGGAATGCAATTTCCAGTTGGTATTCCATTCCAAGATCACGATCAGTCGTCCGATGAAGAGCTTGTCGCATTATTTGTAGAAGACAAAGATGAAAGTGCATTTAATGAAATAGTAAATCGCTATGGTGAGAAGATTCACAGGCTTGCGTTGAGAATTACACATAATACGCGCTATGCAGATGAGGTCCTTCAAGAAGTATTTCTCACACTCGTGAAAAAATTGTATTCCTTTCGCAAGGAGGCAAAATTCTCAACTTGGCTATATAGAGTAGCTACAAACACAAGTTTAATGTATCTAAGGGACCAAAAGAAATATGATACGCATTTAAGCCTTGAGGATTATCAACCATATGATGAAAACGGAAATCTTATTGGCGTTGCAATTAAAGATTGGAGTTCCATCCCCGATTACAACCTGATTGGGAAAGAGGGTATGGAAAAAATAGAGATGGCAATTGGCGAACTTCCAGAAAAGTATAAGATCGTATTTTTACTCCGTGATGTCGAGGGATTATCAAACGAAGAGGTTGGTAATATTTTGGAGCTGAGTATTCCTGCGGTTAAGTCAAGAATACATCGCGCGAGGCTTTATCTTAGGGATAAACTCTCGGATTATTTCTTTGAATGGAGAAAGAGGACTTGAATCCTATTTTGATTGTCAGTATCTAAATATTTTAAATACCTAGTATGATAAGTAGAGTAATAGTATGCTTTAAGAATAAATGAAGAAAAAGATGTAGAAAAATTAAGTAAAAAATTTTTTAGGTGGTTTATCTATCTACTAATAGATAGCTCGAAATCTGAAACAAGGAGGTGAAATAGATGAAAAGGCTTATACTACTAGGAACATTGGTTCTGTCACTTGGTTTCTCAACAATTTCCTTTGCTCAAGGCTACGTTTTCGGTGTTAAAATTCCGATAGAGCAACATGCTGTTCAGGACGAGATCAAGGGTGGGAAAGTAGAAAATGACTTTATAAGTTTCTATTTAAGTCCAAAGGATTCTAAATTTACGACTACTGTAGAAACAAGGCATCAGCCACAGGATAGGGATAGCTATGTCGTTTTCGGTGTTAGAGTACCAATTAATCCGAGTTTGTAAATTTATTAATTAGAGTGAAGAGCCACGAAAATTATTAAGTGGCTCTCACTTATTAAAGAAAACTTTATAGATTTCTCCAAGGATTCGAAGATTTATTTTAGGATTGAGAATAAAAGATTTGATTGATTGTAAAAGCACTGGTAATCGTCATACTTATATTTATCCCGGGGAAAGCGGAACCACAAGAACCATCAAACCCGATGCTCTTACATCCGGAGTGGTATATAAATATTTCTGATTGGTCTTTTTATTCAGTTCGTTGTGCGGCCATTATTCACCATATTACAATTGAGAACACAGGTGATATTACTTAAAAGGGTGTTAGACAGAGTCAAATATTATTCCACCACACCTTCCAATTAGGTTATTCAGATAGGTCAAGAGGCATGTATTTTGCCTGTCACTCTTACTCCACACAGCAAAAAAACATATCTGAGGGGTGGAACTGTCTTCAGATCGGGTTCAAGTTTAATGAATGCTGGAAATATAGAAGTTCGGGGTCTGTTCTTCTTGTAAACAAATAATTTTCATTTTAAGGAATGCTAGATAAGGCGAGTGAATTTTTAATCAAAATAACAAGTGCCTTCGTCGGGGATGGCACCGTCCTCTTCCTGCTCCTCAAGCCAATTAAACTGACATATACATATACCGATTTCACCACAATCATATGACGTGGTACATTTTTTCCCCTGATTGCAATCACCGCATTTCGCCGGTTCTGGATATAAATATAAACCTCCGCCAATAACGAAAAGAACAAAGACTGCGCTTATTAGAATTTTCTTCATCTCATATCCTCCTTACTGCTTTTTAATTTAATTCATTCAATTGATGAAATCTAAATAAACAGTCATCCATACAAAATACAATACGATTGTACAAAAAACTCCTTATTAAACAGTTGAATTAAAATTAATTATCGAAATCCATTCCACCTATCTAATAACCTGCATCATCAAGGTTCCAGCTTTCCCAGTCTGCATCGCGGTTCATTTTCTTAAGTTCCTCATTTGTATAAGTTTCTTGCATATAATTTATGACGTCGTTAGAAACTCCTACTTGTCTTAGATTCGCATATTGGTTTCCGTCCAGCTTATAAACTGTTTGGGACTGCTGAATTTTGTTAATTATTTCCTGGTCACTGACCCCGGCTTTTGTCATTTCAATTATCTCGGGAACAGTAACTTTTGAAGATGTATTACTGGTGACTGTAGCGCAAGCGACCACAAATATTGAAGGTATAGCCATAGTAAAAATTGTGATTAGACTCTTTATCCACATCTTCTTCTCCTAATTTCCTTCATGATGTTATCAGAATTTACACTAGTAATTTTATACACGAATTATATAGTTAACAACCTTCTCTTCGTATAAATCACTTAATTAATGCATTAATGTTGACAAAAAACAATTTTTTGTGGAATATTTCTAGCCTATGCGACGTAACGTACTGGTTTTTGTCTTTATCGGTTTTATACTGGCAGTTCTATTTATAGCCTATTTGGGGAGAAACTCTTTTTCTGATTCAGAGCAAAGATACTTTTGCTATCCCCAGGAAGATACCATATTACCTGATGGCAGTTTTTATAGCTGCCTTATCTGTGTAGATAAAGTTACTGGAAAGGTGGACGAATCCTGCAATAAATTTGAGAAATAATTGATAGACTTTATAATTCCTTTGATTTAATCTCAAACTTCTACCATTTCGAATTAACCTGATAATTCCCTAGCTTGCTACAGGGTTGTTTATTTGTATCATTTCAACTTTTTTATGTCTCTTTGACAAACGATGAATTCCATTTAAAGTAATTTAAAATTGACAATGGATATAGACCTCTTAATATCGTTAACAAAAGAACTTTCCTGGAATTCTCATATTGACATTTTTAAGTCCCTACTATTAAATTTCCTTGGAACTGGTTAATCTTTAAAGATATCTTTAAAAAAGTAAATTTGAGAGGTTAGGAGTAAAGGCCATGAACGGTACGATAAAAAGGGTGTTTAAGAATAGAGGGTTTGGTTTCATTAAGGCTGAGGATGGCAGAGAGATATTTTTTCACATGACGGGTGTAGAAGGTACAGAGTTTGATTCTTTATTTGAGGGTCAGAATGTAGAGTTCGATGTTGAGAAAAACCCAAAAGGGTCTCGAGCTAAAGGACCCAGGGCTGTAAACGTAAAATTAAAAGAATAACTTGTTTGTTGTAGCCATAAGAAGTTGTTTTGCATGGAAGCTTAAAGACGAATTTGATTTTGAACCGTTTGCAAAGACAATAGATCAATCAAATATTTACCTACCAGATATTGGTTAGATACCTTTTTCGGAAAATCCCATACAGAAAATCCCTTGTCTCATCTAAAATGAAAACAGTGCCATACTTATTAGTATAGGGTGTCATGGGATAGGTCAAATAATGTTCCACCTTCCATATTGGCAAAGCCCCAAAGGTTCTGATACCTTGGGGGTTTTTATTGCCTTTCTGAAGCCAACTCATCCCAACTCGTGGTAGATCTATAGTCAAATGCTATAATTTTTGGAGATGTTGAGAAAATAATAGGTTTATGCATGAAATGGGTTAATTTGTTACTCGTAAACACACTTAAGAGAAACATTATCAATTTATTGATTGATATAATCCCAAATTATGCGTTAAGATGAATGCAATGATTGTGATATATTCCCCTTTTCCTTGAATTTATAGATACTTAAGTGTATAAAGCACTATAAATTAACACCACTAGGAGGTCACCTAAAAAGTGAAAGATACATATGGGTATTCCTCAACACAGAAAGTTACATCTGAAAGAGATATTCGAGTTGAGTTTACAGGGAAAAACCTAACCAAATTCGGTGGTATCCAACTATTAAGGAGATTCCTAGGACATCTAAAGGTTAAAGAAGAGCTTGAAAATGCTGTACAGATTGAAAAGAGAGAAAGAAAGTTTCAAGTAGGAGGGATGCTTACATGTCTACTTTACGCTGTAATCCTTGACCTGAAGAGACAGAGCGACACATTGATGCTTAGGCTTGATAAGGTATTCCAAAAGATAGCTGGGCTAGATGATTATCCTACGCAGAGCACAATCAGCAGATTTTTAAAAGGCTTCAGAGTTGATACTGCTAAAGGTATTGCCCATGTAAACCAAAAGATTCTAATGAGCGCAAGGAGAAACTTTGAGGGATGGCATAAGATTACACTGGATTTAGATTCCCATGTGAAGACAGCTTATGGACAACAACAGAGGGCATCAGTGGGATATAATCCAAAGAAACCTGGTCGTTCAAGTTTTCATCCTCTGTTTTGCTTTATTGGGGAGACAAGGGATTTTCTTCATGGGATCTTCCGAACAGGGAAAGCTCATACTTCTCGTGGTGCAAAAAGGTTTATTTCCGAGTGTTTGAAGTTGATTCCAGACAGAATTGGAGAGATTTACCTTCGTGCAGACAGTGGATTTTATGATTCTGATTTTATGGATTATCTTGAGCTGAAGGGGATAAGATACACAATAGTTGTGAAACTTTACCCCTGGATTCAGATGGAACTGATTGGACTTGACTATAGAGATATAGGTGGAGGAATATCTGTTGGTGAGATGCGGTATATTGGAAT
>JALLOG010000249.1 GCA_027717645.1 Desulfobacterota bacterium AH_259_B03_O07 | reverse complement strand
GCGTAATCCCGGGCTTTAGGGACGGAGTTACCGGAGTAGCCCGATCAATGCCTACGAGTACCGCTGTCGATCGTGTTGCCGCTGATCTGGGGATCCCGTGTTATGAAACACCCACAGGGTGGAAATTCTTCGGCGATTTGATGGATGCTGACCTATGTAGCATATGTGGAGAAGAAAGCTTTGGGACCGGCTCGAACCATGTGCGTGAGAAGGATGGGATGTGGGCTGTCCTGAGTTGGCTTTCAATAATTGCTGCAACGAAAACATCGGTGAAAGAGATTTTAGGGAAACATTGGAAACGTTTTGGACGGAGCTTTTATCAAAGGCATGACTATGAGGGCGTCGAAACTGAAAGTGCAAATAAAGTGATAGCGCAACTACTGGACAAACTTCCAAGCCTAGTTGGAACCTCATTTGCCGAAAGTAGCATAAAACATGCCGATGAATTCAACTACAAAGATCCGGTCAGCGGTATCACGAGCGAGCACCAGGGCCTTCGCATTTTCTTGTCCGATGGATCACGGGTCGTCTGCAGACTCTCAGGTACTGGAACTAAAGGGGCCACAATTCGCCTTTACCATGAGCGCTACAGAAAAGAAAATTTCAGTGAAGATATAAACTCCGTACTGAAACCTTTAGTAGATGATACATTCAAACTTCTTCGAATCCGGGAAATTTGCGGGCTAGACAAACCGACGCTTATAACTTGAAAAAATCTTTTTTCATTAATTGCACTCAGAATATTCTGGAATCAATGATTTATTTTTTTTACTCTTAATTCTCTCTGCAATTCAACTAGCATCGTTCTACTCTCTAAATAGGATTGAATTGAATCCTAAAATCAAAAGGACAAAAGACCCCCAGCAGAGTTGCAACCGTTTTGGCCGCAAATGTTATGTGATTAATCGGCGTACTTATCGTGATGGCGGATCCATTCCATGGTGTAGGACAGTTCAGCTTCATCGCGTCCCTTGGGGACTAAGTCAAGGAGGTTGTAAGTTCCAATGAACATGTCCAGCCCACGAGCGTAAGAGGAATACGTATGGTAGATATTCCCATTCTTGTCCTTAGAGAAAACGCTGATTCCTGGGCCTTCCGTCGAAGGAAACCTGCACACCTCATAGTTGTAATACGTCTCACCTTTCTCCACCTCTTCCGACGTGAAGGATACGTGATAATCACGGTTAAAATCATTGCCGAACGACGACACCCACTTGAAATTCCAGTCCATACGCTTCTTAAACGCTTCTAGCTTATCCAATGGGGCTTTGGAAATCGTAACCATAGTAACATCGCGGTGATTTAAATGAGTAATGGCTCCACTATAATTGTCCGCGAGAAAAGAACAGCTCTTACACCCTTCCTCCCAACTTGGATCAAACATGAAGTGATAGACAAGTAGCTGACTTCTTCCGTCGAAGAGTTCAGATAGTGTCTCATTACAATCAGGCCCCTCGAAAACGTACTCTTTATCTACCTTCACCCAAGGAAGCTCTCTTCGTTCTTGACTCAACTTGTCGCGCAATCGACTAAACTCCTTTTCATTAGCCAAGTGTTTCTTTCGTGCATCGAGCCACTCTTCTCTCGAAACTACTTGATGGTTTTCCATAGTAAACCTCCTTAGGTTGCTTTAATTTTGCAAGTTACTAAAAACATTATAACTACTTACTTTAAAATTGCAAGTAACTTTTTTTTAAGTTATATTTAATTTATAGTGTTTTAAATCTAACCTAAAAAATTCAATTTCATATGTCTGTGAAAAATATTAATCCCCAAAAATCGATCGCACACTTCAGACGCTCTCCATGCCCGATTGTGAATACACTCGACATAGTTGGAGACAAATGGACACTTGTAGTCCTTAGAGATCTTTTGGTTGGAAAGCGCCGTTATGGCGAATTCATCGCCTCACCGGAAGAAATTCCTACAAACATCCTATCAGAACGACTTAAACGATTAGAGAAGTTCGGTTTGTTAGAAAAACATGCCTACCAAAATAATCCCACCAGATACGAATACATACTCACTACCAAAGGCACTGACATTCTGCCCGTTTTGCAGGAAATGTCACATTGGGGGAATAAACATGTGGCGGGAACTTGGATCCCTCCTAAAGACTTCATGGAAAGAAAGATAGAATCTTAAAGTCGAAAAAAAAGTCGTCTTACCTTCACGCACTGTTCCCCATATCCTCTGAAAGTTCGATCAAACGTCGTATTAATGGGGAAAAAAGGGTTGCTTCCACTTTTTTATTTTCATAGAAATTGAGGACGTGTTGTGATTATTTGTCAATTTTGAAGACACCTCCCTAGAATTATTATTTTCTTTTTGAAAATCATGAATTAATATAATTAAATTAAAAAGTTGAGTAAGATGAATGAAACTCCCTGCAGCAAGCTGCAGGGTATCAAAATATAAACTGAGAGTCTC
>JALLOG010000248.1 GCA_027717645.1 Desulfobacterota bacterium AH_259_B03_O07 | reverse complement strand
AAAAGGTTTATGCATAAAATGGGTTTATATTCTGGAAGCGATTGTATCGTTTTGCTGTATAACATCCCTAATAGGGAATTATACTGCGAGAATTCATTCTTGTGAATCTAAAGCAACTCACCAAGCAGTTGGGATGCGAGCTCAGGCTGCGCCCCCTCCCGATTCGAATTGGATCGAACGGCGAGCAGCTGCCATCGTCCGATGACCAATGGCGGCTCGACACCATACTCGACCAGCCACCTCGGGTTTGCCTGGTAAACATCCAGACCGGCCATTTAGTCGAACTCCAGCCGGATAACGTTCGAGAGTACCGTAGTCCCGAGTTTCTACTGCTAAGGTGTCAGCTCACGATCACCCCTCTCGAGGTCAGTCTCGAACCAATCCTGAACTACAATGAGACCTACACGCGAATCGAAACCCAGATGCCAGCCCTGCTCGCCGAGATGCGGCAGGACCTCTCCAAATATCCCCTCAGAAGGGAAATCGTCGTGCTCACACGGTCCTGGGCCTACTGGGGAAAGGGCAACGAACTCAGCTACTACCTCGACGATCATCCTGATTTGTTGAGCCAGCTTCAGATTCTCGCGAACCAGGGCCTCGTGACCGACATCACATATAACAATGTCACTCGGTATCTCCTCGGAGAGGAGCTTGCGCGCTACCTTGGTGCATGAATGCCACCGCGGCATCACGACGGTGTCCATCCAGCAAGCGCATGGACCTGTCGAGCGCGTTCGTTCTAAAGGAGTCATTCGTTTGAGCGGCTGGCAGAATCCATCTGCGTTCGCCCTCGGCGTGAGCCGCGAGTGGGTCGCTCGCAGGTCATGCGCTGACCGTTAGGTGTGAAAGATAAGATACTATCTAAGGATAAATTTAAATGGATCCTGCGGTTTCCGCACTGCTTGGTACCACTATTGCATTCTTTGTAATAATTTTTGTTTTATGATTTGTCCTTCCTGACTTAATATTTTAAATCAGTCTTAACCAAGATTTTTTGTCATATCCAAGCGTCAGAGGGACTCTATACCCTGGGATGGGTAGGGCGGGGTGGTTGCCCCTAGGGGGATACCGCTTATCTCAAAGTACATTTCTAATGATCCAGACAAGTTCCATGAATGGATAAATAATAATCCACCAGAGGATTCAGTATATATATGTATGGGTAAGATTGGGAAGAAGGTTAATCAGTAAATATACGAGGACTTGGGCAACAGCCCGTCAAAGCCTGACACATAAGATACAGGTTCACTGAATAAGTTAATCACTTATTTATGGACGTTCCCCATTCTTCTTTATTTAGGTCGTAGAGATTTGATTAGTCTTTTGGGTAACGCCTTCAATTTATCTGCGGTAATTTTTGAAAGTTTGTTTCTTGTAATCAGAGTTGCTCGATATTGCACAGGTTCTATTTTGAATTCTTTGATAAACTCTTTTCCTTTAAACCATTTAGACTTATGATGTTTGGAAAGGGCAGATGTGACTATGTATATAACATACACGGGATTCTCTCTAGCCTGTCGAACTTCGCCAGCTGTGATAGGAAACGAGTACTTTGTACCTTCAACGCCCTTAACTTCAACGTTTTCGTCTAATCCATTTTTGGTGCAGAGCAAGTCAAACCCTCGCTTTTCATTCTCTACTGATTCCACAGACCAACCACGCTTTTCATATAACTTAGTCACGAATGAAATAGCAGCTTTCTCTATTTCTCTATTTTTCTCTACATCTCCAAATCCACCACCTTTTCCTTTTGTTTTTAATTTACTTTTTAACTTTTGGTCAATGTCTGATGAATCAATATCAGTCGAATCCATAGACCTTCTGAGAAAGATTACCTTAGTAATAGAGCGTCCTGCACGTTTCTTATGTTTATTAATTATCTTAGATGATATTGCCCAACTGTTTACTCGATAATGCCCTACATATGTCCATTCGGGGATATTTTTGTTTAGTTGGATAAACACAGGAAGCGCATCTTTTTTCTGTTTACATAGCATTTCTCCCCTTTTGCGTATATCTTCTTTTTCGCCGACTAAAATAACGTTTGGTGCATCTGGATTCATATCCTTTTTAACGCAAATAGAAGTAACCTTTCCTTTATAAGTAGGTAGATAATCTCGAAGCCCTCCCCTGAACATCTTATTTATTTCTTTACGAGTATAATTTGTATTTAATTTCAGCATGTCGAAAAAAGTGTTAAGTGTTAAGTACTATTTGTAAAGATCTGGAATATTACTAATGAAACTCCCTGTAGCTTGCTACAGGGAATTCGCTATTTAAACTTTTCCATTCTACTTTGATTTTTTCGATTTTCTCAGCTTTATACCCGTAAGTATCTATAAATTCAAGGAAAAAGCGAATATATTTCAATCCTCGCTCTCTACTTAATGCATAATTTGGGATTATATTTACCGTACATACGCTTGGTGTCTGCTCGGCTGGGGGGTGGTAGTGATGCCATTGCAATTCTTAAAAGA
>JALLOG010000247.1 GCA_027717645.1 Desulfobacterota bacterium AH_259_B03_O07 | reverse complement strand
TTTTTAACGCTTCCGGAATTGATTTTGGCAATTTTTTGAATGCCCATTTAAAATCGAAAAGACTGTCCTCAAAATATCTAACATCTATAGCAATGACAGGCGAAAGGAAACCCTGTAGAAAGCTACGGGGAATTCGCTAGTTAAATATTATTTGATTTTAAACAATAATGTTGTACAATATCTTTGTACAATTCAGTTATGAGGTGATGAAAATGCCGATTCAAACAACATATAGCAAAGCACGAGCGAACTTTGCAAAACTGTGTAATGAAGTAACAGATTGCAATGAAATAGTTCTCATCACCCGCCGAAAAGCAGATGACGTTGCTTTAATTTCTGCATCCGAACTCTCGAGTTTGTTAGATACTGCACATTTGCTTAGATCTCCTAAAAACGCCGAGCGTCTTTTAAGAGCCCTCAATCGTGCTATCAAGGGAAAAGGGAAAACTCAAAAAATTGATGATTTCCGGAAAAAGTTTGGTATTGAACCAAAAAATAAGTAAGCATCCTATCCATGAAACAGCTAGACGCTGTTTTTCACCTGGAATTTATAGAAGATTTGAGATATTGGGTAAAAGAAAATAGAAAGGTCGCGCTCAGGATTTTCGATCTGATAGAAGGCATAATGCGTGAACCCTTTAGTGGAATTGGAAAACCAGAACCACTCAAGTATTTGGCTAAAGGAGTTTGGTCAAGGCGTATAACTCAAGAACACCGTATAGTAAATTTAGTTAGTAAAAACCGAATTGATTTTCTACAGTGTAGATATCATTATTGATATTTGTTTAGTCCAAATTACTTATGTCATGTTCCCCCCGTTTCATTGAAGTTTCAAAATCTCTACGCAAGATACGCACAGAAAGGGTTCAGAAAAACAAACTTCGCGAAAAGGGGATTACCAAAGACACCTGGGACAGAGAAAAGGCAGGTTATAAAATAAAGAGGTAGTCAATTATTCCAAATTTCAAAAACGATATGTTCTCTCACAACATTAAAGTGCTTGTCTTTCGTAAATAGAACTAAATCATTTTTAATTACATTATCTAATATGATTAAATCGGGAATCCCCACTCTATTAATTCCTTTGGATAAGCATGTGGTTTGATAATTTATTATTTTGGGCCAATCTATTTCAAGTGCGATTTTAGTTATTTCACGAAGTAGGTTTACAAGTCTATTTTCTTTCTTGAGTTTTAAAGGTGGTATCAACTCAGCCAGTATTAAATCATTTGTGCATATAAGGTCTTCATCAATTAAAAAATCTAATTCTCTTGAGTACTTTCCACTCTTAAAATAATCGATCCAAATCGAACTATCGACAAGGATACTCATCTTCGTTTTCTAAGAACACTTAAATCAATGTCAAGATCGACCTTGCCTCGATAGATTTTGATATTCCGAATCTTATTTTTCTGAATGATATTTTCTAAAGCCTTTATTATGAGGGCGGTCTTTGTCTTTGACTTTGTAATTTTTAGTGCCTCTTTCATCAAGTTTTCAGGTATATCTAATGTCGTTCTCATCTATGCCTCATTAAAGAGAAATATGCATATTGTAAATAATTATTTATGCATAGTCAAGGAAGAATTATTTCAGTATAGCAATGCAAATAAAGATCACAGAGAGCGGTAGGAATTTAGTCAAGTTATACACTTTTGATTAGAAAACCCAATTCAAAAAATAAAGTTTTTAAATAATAGACTTACCTAGATCTGATATTTCTTAAACATGTAATCTATTTAGCTCAGCCCAGTATGCTGAAGCAAAGGCTTAGGCAATTATTTCTGACCGAAATTCTCTATCATAGGACGATCCGGTCGCCACCAAAGTCTATGTCTATACTACGGGCTGGGATATGCCTCCATACTTTGCCTGAAAATCTCAAGAGAAGGAACCAGAATAGAGTCCGGCAAGCACAGAAAGAACTTCATCTAGCTTACCTTTGCGCATTAGATCTATCGGACGCTGACCCCTAAGTAAGGGAACAGGTGAATATAACCATTCAAGCTGCGCTTCGCTGCCTTTGAAAACCTCTTCCATCAAATGGCGGATTTCCCTAATTTTTCCCATGCGGGCTCGTACTTTTTCAGACGGAACACTAAGGTTCCTTCTGTATCTTAGAAGCGTTCTCCTATCTACACCAAGGGCGGAAGCCAGTTCTACATATTTGAGGCCAAAGGCTTTCTGCGCATTTTCAATTGTCTGCCCTGCAACTCTTTTCTCTATACGCTCAACGGCTGATATAGACATAGCTTATTCTTTCCACTAATCTAATTGTATTTGGCGTCACATACATTATATGCACTCTAACTTGTCCCGTCAAGTGTCCCTAGTTCTGTCCCTAGTCATCTAATAACATAAAATAAGCGGTCACCTCTATCGGTGATCCCTGGTTTCCTAGCTTTCGTTCGGAATTGTAGATGTTACATAATTCGGGGACAAGATCTATATAGATTTAATCCAACTAATTTGGCATCCTACATTTTTTACTTTGTCTTGATACAAAGTAACAAA
>JALLOG010000246.1 GCA_027717645.1 Desulfobacterota bacterium AH_259_B03_O07 | reverse complement strand
TCAGAAGTCCTACAGCAGGTTGTGGTCAAGACCGATGGAGTACCTCTATTTGTGGAGGAGCTCACCAAGATGGTATTAGAATCGGGGTTGTTGAGAGAACAGGGTAACTACTATAAACTCACGGGTTCACTACCCCAACTAACGATTCCCGCTACCCTACAAGACTCTTTTATGGCGCGACTAGATAGGGTAGACACGGGCGAGATTTGTGGGCTTGGAGCCACCCTGGGGAGAGAGTTCACTTATGATTTACTTCAGGCGGTCTCGGCTCTCGACGAGGAGACTTTGAAGAGAGAGCTAGCCAAGTTAGTTGAATCTGAACTTCTCTACCAGAGGGGTCATCCGCCTCAGGCTACGTACATCTTCAAGCATGCGCTGATACAGGACGCAGCATACCAGTCTTTGCTGAGGGGCAAGAGGCAGCAGTATCATCAAAAGATTGCAGAGGTTCTGGAGAAGCATTTTCCAGAGACCGCCGAGACTCAGCCTGAGCTATTAGCCCATCACTACACCGAGGCAGGTCTGATAGAAAAAGCCATTCCCTTCTGGCAAGCGGCAGGACAGAGGGCCATTGAGCGATCTGCGAATGTTGAAGCGATCGGTCATCTCAACAAGGGGCTGAATCTGATAAAGACTCAACCAGAAAGTCCCGAACGCACCCAGCAAGAGCTGGACTTATTGATCACCCTCGGGCCAGCTTTGACAGCCACCAAGGGCTTTGCAGCTTCCGAAGTGGAAAAAACCTATGCCCTAGCGATGGAGCTGTGCCGGAAGGTGGAAAAGACACCTCAACTCTTCCCTGTACTGTGGGGACAGTGGGCGTTTTATGCTGCGCGGGCGGATCATAAGACGGTACGCGAGCTGTCGGAGCAACTCCTGCTCCTTGCCCAAGACCAGCAAGGTTCGGGTCTTCTCGTGGAGGCACATAGTGCAGTTGGTGCATCCTTGTTCTGGCTTGGAGAATTGATCCCAGCTAGAGACCACCTAGAGCAGGGGATTGCTCTATATGGCCCCCGGCAGCACCGCTCCCATGCATTTATTTACGGACAAGACCCAGGGGTATTTTGCCTATCCTATTTAGCTCGAGCGCTATGGTTTCTTGGTTATCCAGACCAGGCACTAGATAGAATAAACGAGACTCTGAGCATGGCACAGGAACTGTCTCATCCCTTTAGTCTCGCTTTTGCACTGTATTTTGCAACATTGATCCGTCAGCTCCGCCAGGAGGTACAATCAGTCCGAGAGCTGACAGAAAAAGTGATTACGCTCTCGAGCGAGCAGGGGTTCCCCCAGTGGTTGACGTATGGAACTATCCTCCAAGGCTGGATGCTGGCTGATAAGGGACAAGGAGAAGGAATTGCACAGGTACGCCAGGGCATGGCCGACTGGCGGACCACAGGAGCCGAGATTGGAAGGCCACATCATCTGGGTTTGCTTATTGAGACTTATTTAAAAGTGGGAGAGGCCGAAGAGGGGCTTACCTCGATTGCCGAGGCACTGGCTGTGGTGAACAAAAATGGGGAGCTTTACTATGAAGCGGAATTGTATCGACTTAAAGGTGAGTTACTGCTGAAGCTGGGCGATGCCGAGTCTGAAGCGTGTTTTCTTAAGGCCATTGACATTGCTCGCCGCCAGGGTGCAAAGTCTTTGGAGCTTAGAGCAGTAACTAGCTTGAGTCGTTTGTTGCAAAAACAAGGAAAAAAAGACGAAGCTAGACAAATGCTTTCCGAGATATACGATTGGTTCACTGAAGGGTTTGATACTAAGGACCTATTAGATGCTAAAACACTACTAGAGGAGTTGTCTTAAGGAGGTACTCAATGCAGTGCCCGAACTGTGGAATAGAAAATCGAAAGGGAGCCAAGTTTTGTAATGAATGCGCATCTACTCTACCTCTAAACTGTCCGTCTTGTGGGACTGAGAACCCCCCAGGGGCTAAGTTTTGTAACGAGTGCGCAGCTTCCCTCGAAGAGCAGACGAAAGTATCCGACACTATCAAGAAAGAAGACATACGCGCTCACGCCAAGCCTATATCGACTGTGCGTGAAGTGGCCGAGGCCGAGCGCCGCCAGTTAACTGTGATGTTTTGTGATTTGGTGGGCTCCTCTGCTCTTTCTGAGAAGCTCGACCCTGAAGATTTGCGCGATGTTATGAAGCGTTATCAAGAAACATGCGCAGATGTAATAAGCCGCTTTGATGGGCATATAGCAAAATATCTGGGAGACGGAATCCTAGTTTACTTTGGTTATCCATTAGCACATGAAGACGATGCACAGAGAGCGGTCAGGTCGGGGTTAGAAATGGTAGAGGCAATTCATGAATTGCCCCTACAGAATAAACAAATACAACAAAACCTTCAGGTACGTATTGGGATTCACACTGGTCTTGTGGTAGTGGGAGAGATGGGAGGAGGAGATGCCCATGAAACTATGGCTATAGTGGGTGATACCCCGAATATATCTGCCAGACTACAGGAACTAGCAAGTACAAATTCAGTGGTGGTGAGCTCTGTTAC
>JALLOG010000245.1 GCA_027717645.1 Desulfobacterota bacterium AH_259_B03_O07 | reverse complement strand
TAGAAGAAGAGTATTACAAAAATCAGATTTCACATTTAAATGCAGCTTGACAAAAGGGGAGCAATACACTAAGAATACGATTAAAATTACAATGTTCTCACTATTTAAAAAGATTAAACTTCCTATAATTATGGTGACAGGAAGTTTCAACCCATTTTATGCATTAACCTTTTATGTTCCATTATGTCGCAAAGAAAAGCTCAGGTCAATGAAATACCACGAGTTGGGATGAGTTGGCTGTCTTGAGGGGTGGGTTTCAAGTTTAATTACAATTTCATCGCTTTCATATTGTGTTTAACTTAAATTTGAGTTGTACCGAAAACGTGAATTTTAATAAATATATAATTTGCTATCTTATATTCTCCTTTTTTAAAAATATAAATAATTTACCATTTTAATTTTCTTCACGTTTTTTCTTTTTTATTGTTGCTTCTGAGGGTATTGCTATATCTTCTTAAAGTTAAATTCCTCCTCAATTGCCGTCGCTTACGTGGAAAACATCGTCGAGAATCTCCTCACCGATGTCAGTATTCCGACGTATGATATCTGAAAGTTTAGTATTCTCTACCTCACGGAGCTCTCTCCTGCTAAGGGTCAACTCGTACCAGAAGCGGTCACCGTCGCGAAGAGCCTCGAATTGCTTTTTGATAATTGTGTGGAACAGCTCTCCAACGTGTGAATTTGGAAGCGGATCCTCTGATAGGCCGCCCACCCAAAGGTCTATGTCGTCTACACTGTCGTAAACTGAAGCCAGTCGCTCCTGAATATCAGGGTCTAAGCTAATATCCACAAAACTCTCCGCCCGGTTCAGGCCAAGTGCTTCACGCACGTCGTTGTAACTTGGCTGTCCGTGATCTCGACCTCGCTGTATGTTTAAGGATGCCAGATCAAAGCCGCCAGAGCCTGGGTCTCCAAAGAGAAAGTTGCGTACGTCGTCGACGATGTAGGGATCGATACTCTGGCAAAGCTGACTCGCAAGACCCCGAAGTATCGGATCGATCCCGCCTTCGTCCGTTATTCGCTGTGGTGAGAAAAACGCGTCTCGTAGCGAAAGGGAACCATCGGGAACTTCGTTTCCCTCCGAATCTAGTCGTAGCAGGGTTGGACTCAGTGCACTGTGTCCGAAGCGAAAAGCAGCTGTTGAAAAGAGATTAAAAATTCGTGCGTTAACTGTAGGATCGTAGCCAAGATAAGGAGAAATAACACCCTGTCCAAGAAGAGCAGGCAAAAACTCCATATAGGTTATAACTTGCATCTGAGCACCTATGATCTGTCGCGCTTTCTCGTAGATCTGGTCACCATCCCAGTCTGGGTGCTCTGAGGCAAAAACTTCGGCGAGGCGGTTATGCTCTCGTACAAATAGTGTATGCAAAGCCGTTAGGGCAACCTGCTCGTTTGCACGTACATCTCCTGCCAAAAAGAGAGTATCACTTGGGCCCCCGGCGTTGGGAAATCCATCTATGTTAAATGGTAGTAAATTTCCCTCACTCGTTTTGAGGCGACCAGTGCCGTCATTTGTGCGGAGCGCAAAGGCCCGTTCATCATCGGAACCATAAACGTTCGATGCATCAATCCAACCAGTGATCTCGTTTAGTTGCTCACGAGGGTTATTAATATCTGTACCTGTAGATGAATCATATATAGATCTGTTAAACTCGATAACTTGGGTACCAGTACCTTCAGGATCAAAAAATGGGTCTCCTGAAGGAACAAGAATGTTAGCGGGCTCAGGTGGTTCTGCTCCTCCAGTCAGGTCGATGTCATGATCCAGAAACTGTCCCCACTGCCAGAAGTAGTCGCTTGCTCGAAGTGTATTCGGAATTGATTCCTCTTGTGCGTTCACCGCGTTAGACACCGTACGTGTGTCTGGTCTATCCTGTCCTGCTAACTCAGAAATACCATCGGCGTAGTCAGATTCAACAAGACGCAGTAGTTGAGTAAAGGCCGCTCCCATTTCCGGGTCCTCAAGATTGTTTCCAATTCCATCAATGCTACGTTGTGATGGTTCAGATGGCACCTGTCGTTGACTTTCATCACATGAGATTAGCGCAATGGCTAAGCCTAAAAACGCAACTAAAAAAAATAAACTTAATTTTTTAATAACTTGTACCTGCAAAACATTAAACCCATTTTATGCATAAACCTTTTATATATTATATCTCAGAAAATTACAGCTCTTGTCAATTATATACCACGAGTTGGGATGAGTTGGCGGTTGGAAAGCAATAAAAAAGCCCCAAGGTATTGGAATCCAGGGGCTTTAACTACGGAAGGTGGAACACTATTATTTCAGTCCCCATGACATCCTAGTTCAATTTAAATTATAACCCTATTTCGATATTTTGGGTTATATTTTGTGACCTTTTGTGCTAAGAATGTTGTATAAAAGGCAACAGGAACTACCTTCATTCAGCCCATGGATACCGCACTCCGATTCAGGTAGAAGAAGAGTATTACAAAAATCAGATTTCACATTTAAATGCAGCTTGACAAAAATGGAGCAGTACAAATGGGCTATAAAACAATTAAACAAGGAGC
>JALLOG010000244.1 GCA_027717645.1 Desulfobacterota bacterium AH_259_B03_O07 | reverse complement strand
GTCTTGATACAAAGAAACAAAAATCAAGGCTGCCCAAAAATTTAGCTAAAAATCAACCACTTCGACTAAAAAATTTGAATTCAACCCCGGCCCGCAAATTTTTTTTAACGTCTTCGTTTTTGATTTTCTTAACGCAATTTTTGAAATGCCAATTAAATCCTTTTCTTTTCGAAAAGGATTAATGAAAAAGAGAGTAGGATTGAAATTGTAAAAATTGTGTCCATGAATTATGTACATATAAAGCAATGACAGGTTTGGGTTAAATTTTACCTATGCCTTTTGAGGCAATGAAGATGATAGAGAGATCAATTATTCTTCAATTGACTATTACCACCACAGTTAAAACACATTTCTTCGAAGTAATGTTTCCCATTTGTGAGAATCATGGCTAGTTATTGAAATATTGTTATCAATCTTTTAGTATCTTAATAATAAAGGTGATTCTACGGAATAATTCCGTATAATCAATAGTTATACGTGAAGATCAGAATGGGCCTTCGGAAGGATTGCCGTGAGGTGGTACTCATGGATTCGCAGCGACTGCATAGCCGTGACGGTCGAACCCGCCGATTGATCTGTTTCATACTCTTTAGCTTAGTCAACCTATTTAGCGCTGCTGTGGCTATGGCAGAGTTCGACCCGCTGTCGTTTTTTGAGAAGAACACTACATTCTTTTCCGATTTTTCGGAGTTTCGGGCGCAGTGATTTACAGTCGAGGAACGGATATCTGGTATCAAGGACGAGTATGAGCCCGTCGACTGGGCAGCTATTAGACGGCGTGCCAAGGAAGTCGTAACGAAACATGAGCACTTGATGGTGAAGTTTGCGAGAGACTGCAGATCAGCCAGAAGTAAGCTGACATCCGCTGAGGCCGATCAGGCCCAGCGCGCAATTGAGGTAATGCTGGAATACCTCGACAGTGTCGGTCTAGTAGTCCTTAAGCTTTATGAGATTTCAGAAAAGCTCTACAAGAAGACCCTGGACCCATATTCCTATACGATGGCAGATTACAATGCCGACTTTCGCCATTTTAAGAAGCTTAATGAAGCATTCGAGAAGAAAGGGGAATCGGTAAACCAGTTGCTCTATGGGAAGGCATCACTCAATCGTTGACAGAGTAACGTATAACAACGGTTTCCACGCGGACGCGCACAAAGCCGCGCGCCGGTGAAACCGGCCGTTAGACTTACAGTATAGATATTGTAAACAAACGATAGACACAAAGCAGCTGAAGGGTTGATACATATTTATTGACTACAGTAAATTTTTCCAGAAAAGATTTTTAAATTTAGGTGGGACTCGGACTACTTTTCTTTTCTTATAATTGAAAAAGACCATCCCGGTTTTTACCCTGGCGACTTCTCTTTTTGATTTCCTTTCTGAAATTTTATAAATAAAATCGAAGCCATATTTATTAAAATCCCTTATTGCTATTTGAATCTTCATGATTTCGCCCAGGAATGCTTCTGACATATATACGATAATGGCGTCGGAAATTATAAGGCCTGATCCATAAACATTCATTTCTGTAAATCCATGTTTGGCTAGAAGCCTAATCCGTGCCTCATGGGTTAGAGTGAGAACAGAGTCATGACCGAGATGCCCGCCATAGTTTATATCATTTACCCGCAGCGGGATCTCAGTTGAAAAATCAAATTTTTTTGGCAAATCCAACTGGACTCTTGGCATATTTCTATTACGATTCGGTGTTTTGACGATTAATCATACATGAATTATTCTCAATTAAAATGTTGATGGATCAGGGTATATAATTCTTAAAAGGGGTTTATTTATTTTGTAATTAATACTAAAATTATACATGTCATGGGGAGGATTGAAGTTACATGAAAATAGAGAGAATGAACGTTTCCTCCTTGAAAGCATTTTTCGGAAAGCTAATAAAGACGAGTTTTTTTGATCTCGGTATTGAAAAAGAATACCATGTTGCTTCCTATCTAACCGATCTACTCGCGGAATTTGCTAGAACCGATAGGCTATACAAAATTAGGGATGCTGAAGGAAGAAAAATTCAATCTGTGGTGGAGATGATTATTAACAATCAAGGTGAATCACAGGAAAAACCTGATTGGGAAAGGGAATTCAGAAAGCAGATTGGAGATTTTACACTTTTTATCTCTGGCATCTTCAGAGATCACGTTATTAGAGGCTCGCATCTAAATTATTATATAAATGAAGGAACAAAATCGTATTACCTAGTATCAAAGTTCGACCTAGAAAAGGGAGAGGGAGATCCGTTAGTGTTTAGTAAACTCTCACGAGGTTTTGAATATTACTCTGGGGCCTTAGATTATATGCGTAGAGTTTACTTCAAGCCCGGAAAGTCAGAAGATCCATTCTCTTTTTATGTCCATCAAATATCAAGGATGAAACACTAAAAATTCTTATATTGGCTTATAGAACCTTATTCCGAAAGACTATTGGGGAGCACAGAATGTCATCTCGAACCCGAAAAGACTAGGAGATTCCTCTTAAAGAAAAAATGGTTTAAACGGGCATTCAAAAAATTGCCAAAATCAATTCCGAAAGC
>JALLOG010000243.1 GCA_027717645.1 Desulfobacterota bacterium AH_259_B03_O07 | reverse complement strand
GTATTGGAAGCGATTCATCACGCCCCTGTCCATAGATGGTGATGACGAAACGCTTAACCCCGGCCTCCTCCATCTCGGCCAACATCTTCCGGTCGGGTATAGACTCTTCAAACACTGACATTTCAAGTGAGTCCGGATCACGCCCAATCGTCGCCGCTCGTTGCTGCAATTCAGCAATTAATGCTTTCGTTTTCGACCATTCCAGCCGAAAAGGAGCCCAGCCATCGCACACATCTACCACACATTCAAGTGCCTTTTGACCTGTTCCCCCCATAATAATTGGGGGATGAGGGCGTTGATATGGCTTTGGAAACGATCTCATCTTATCGAAGTTCACAAACTTGCCATGAAATTCTGACTTCTCTGTTGTCCAGATTTCTTTCATTGCCCGAATCTGCTCTTTAAGAAGTTGAAAGCGGGTTCGATAGACAACCCCATGATTAGCCATCTCTGCTTCAAGCCAGCCGGCTCCAATGCCAAAAATGAAGCGCCTCTGGGATATGCGGTCCAGCGTGGCCACCGTGTTGGCTAAGATGATCGGGTCCCGCTCAATTACGAGACTAACGCCCGTTCCGAGCTTGATTTTTTCACTTGAAGCGGCCGCATGTGTCAAAGCCACAAACGGATCATACGTTTGCCAATAGAAATCGGGTAAGGGTTGCCCTCCTTGTTCAGCCATCTGTAAATAGCGAACAGGAATGTGTGTATGCTCCGAGAACCAGATGGACTCCAACCCCCGTTCTTCCGCAGCACGAGCCAATTCATCGGGTTGGATAGAATGCTCAGTAGGAAATACGTGAATACCAAATAACATTTCTTTCTCCTTTAATCTGTGAATGCGTCATATTTTATACCGGCCTTACTATTAATTAGGCCCACGACAGAAGACTTATTGACGGACTTACCTGCTCATTTTTTCCTCCTCGCCATCACGTCCGCTCCACCGCCTCGTCGGCGACAGCGATCGCCTCAATCTCCAGCGGCGCTTCGGGAGAGTAGAGTGAACTGACCTCGACGATCGTGTCGGCTGGGTAGGGAGGCGTGAAGTAGCGACCCCGAAGCTCGACGATCTTCGGAAAGTTCGACATGTCCCGGAGGAAGATCGTGACCTTGATAACATTCTCGAGGCTCGAGCCGCCAGCGCGGAGAACCCGCTCAAGGTTCGTGAAGACCTGCTCGGCCTGGGCATCGAAATTGCCAACACCGACGAGTTGTCCGTTCCCATCGATCGCCGCCTGGCCAGAGATGAAAAGAAGCTCACCTACCATATAGCCCTGCGCGAGGCGGAAGGGCTCGTACGGATCTGGGTCGATCGTGATCTTCTTTATCTTCGTAAGCCTTCCTCCTAAATGAAAACCTTGTTTAGTGCCTAACACCGGGCGTCTGGCGCGGCTGGAAGCCGTCGCCTGCACGCATTTGTTATGCGTGAGACCTACCGGGGACATGGAGCTCACCTCCCCGACCGTATGGCGCTGGCACTTCTGCGCACCCGTGTTTTCGCCAGATCAAATCCTCTATGTGGGGGAAACTAGCTCTGGCCCCATTTTTCCATTGACGCAGCCCGTCCGCTCTCCGGAACGATTCGCTCACTGATCCCTCATGGGTGCAGATGGAAGACCTTATTAATAATCTTCCACTCCCCGTCGACTTTTAGCATCGTGAACAGGTCGGTGAACCGGGAGCCGGTCCAGTCTTCGAGTTCCAGCCGCACGGTGGCGACCGTGCCGATCATATCGATGCTGGCGATCCGTGCTTGGAGTCCCGTCGCCGGACCGTTCTGGTCATTCCAGTCAAAGAGCTGCTGGATGGGGCCGGCCAACAGGTCGGTACCGACATAGCCGAAGATCGTCGCGCCCTCGTGAAAGGCGGGCTTCATGTCGGCACCTCTGCCAGACTTGGCTCCATCGATATAGTGCTGGACGGTCTTGGCAATCGCGTCATAATCGCTCACGTTGGTCGGTGCATTGCTCATAGGTCTCACTCCTCCTCTGGGTGTGGTCTTAAAGGCTTTATTTTCGCTCTACTAGCGGCTGGGGCGCCGCCTAACTATTTATTATACGGAAATACTCCGTATAATAAATTAGAATACGTGTATTATACAGATTATATCATTAATATTTATTTATAAACATTTTCTTTTCCCATTATCTAGCAAAAATAAGCCCAGGTCAACAAAAACTTCTCCTCTATGACTACATATTTCTTAGCAAGCAAACCTTTTTTCCTTCAACCATAGCCATAAAATTAACTTGTTCTCATTCCTTTCTCGTTACTTGAGGAACCCTTCTCTTACAAGGGTTATCCCCCTTATGTTCCTTTTACCTTGTCCTTCCATTTCCTCTCTGTTATGTTACCCAAGCTAGACTCTCAAGCCTCCTCTCTGATTCATTATACTCCTCCTTGTAACCCCAATCCTCTTCAAGCTTTAAAATAAATTTCCTACCATTTTGACTCTTAGCCATCTTAAGAATTTTTTTACAAGTTGGGTGCCACCGAATTTGGTTAGATTTTCCCCTGTAAACTCAACTCTAATATCTTTATGATTTAGTGCCTTATTCAGAGA
>JALLOG010000242.1 GCA_027717645.1 Desulfobacterota bacterium AH_259_B03_O07 | reverse complement strand
ATTGTAATGGGTACGCTTTCAAAAGCAGTCGGGTCTCTGGGTGGTTATATTGCTGGTAGTCAAAAGCTCATTGATTTTATAAGAAACAGGGTGAGAAGTTATATCTTCGATACCTCTCTTCCAGCAAGTTGCCTTGCAGCATCATTAGCAGCCATAGATATTATTGAAAACGAGCCAGAGAGAAGAGAAGAATTATGGCGTTTAATAAACAAATTCAAATTGGGACTCGAGCGTATCGGTCTTGAAGTCCTCCCTTCTTATTCGGCTGTAATTCCAGTACTTATTGGTGAAGCGCAAGCTACTCTGGAGTTTGCTCGAAAGCTCAGACAGAACGGCGTTTTCACGCCTGCGGTACGTCCACCATCCGTACCACCGGGAAAATGTCGAATTAGAGCAACCCTGATGGCAAAGCATACAGAGGAGCATATTGAAAGGGCATTAGATGCTTTTAGAATTGCCCATGAATCATTATAGCGAAATTTAATTTGAATGTTTAATGCAATCTCGATGGCCAGGACATTCGTGTCCTGGATTCTAATCCGAGGTTGGAAAACCTCGGCTATCTTCTGTCGGAGCGGCTTCCAGCCGCGATAATGAAATCGCACCAGGCTTGTCCTGAACTTGATTCAGGGATGCTGCTCCTACTGACTAGACTTCGTTTTCAGGTTGACATTTTCACAACCTTACTTTAAATTTTTTTTGAAAAAAAATAAGAAAAGGTGAGGTGCTTAGATATGGATTGGGGAATGGAAAATAGAATGGCCAGAATTATTAAGCCTGACACAGGCCGTACTGTAATGCTCGCGCTCGATCACGGATACTTTCTAGGCCCTACCCACAGGATAGAAGAACCTAGAAAAACCATAGAGCCTTTATTACCTTATGCTGATACGATTATGCTAACCAGGGGTGTCCTGAGGACCTCGGTTGATCCCAAATCTATTACAAACGTTGTTTTGAGGGTGTCTGGGGGTGTAAGTATAATTGGTCCATCCCTTTCAGATGAGGGTCTTACTACATCACTTAAAGATGCAATACGACTAAATGTTGCAGGTATTGGTATATCTGTTTTTGTGGGGACTGACCACGAGCGCCAAACTCTTTTAAACCTTGCAGAGCTAGTAAACCTAGGTGAGGATTACGGGATCCCAGTATTAGGGATAACAGCCGTCGGTAAAGAGCTTGAGAAGAGGGATGCACGTTTTCTATCCCTTTGTTGCCGGATTTGTGCCGAGCTTGGTACTCATATTGTAAAAACTTACTACTGCGAAGATTTTGAGAAGGTTACAAATGGTTGCCCGGCTCCTATTGTAATAGCAGGTGGGCCGAAGCTTGAAACTGAAGTGGATGTTTTAGAGATGACTTACAATGCAATAGAGCAAGGAGCTGTGGGTGTTGACATGGGTAGAAACATTTGGCAGAACGATCATCCAGTGGCTATGATTAGGGCGATTCGGTCTGTTGTACATGAGGGTTTTAAACCAAAACAGGCTCACGAACTATTCAAATCAATTAAGGCTGAACAGCCTAAAAAAGTAGCTAGTGTTTAATGTGATTAATTAATTTCTAATTGGATTATTTTATTCAAGACTGATTTAAGCTCATTCGTGACCCGCCGAATTGACGTGGGTATATAACAAAAAGATCTGTTTCCGTACCGCTCTACCTCGTAGGCATAACAACCAACGAGCAAGACTCGTCGGCTACCCGATGATGGGGTCACATAAGAGATGAAAGATCAGCCCACCGGTCCGTGTCCTGAGTAGTATAAAAGGCTTGGGGTGGATTTGTTTTATTAATGATATAAATTTAGTATTTCAAATGGAAAGGAACTTAAACATACGATTAGGAATATCAACATGAGAGCAGCAGTTTACTATAACAATCAGGATATAAGAATTGAGGAGATGAATGTTCCTGAGATTGGTCCCGGTGAGATACTTTTAAGAACGCACGCGAGCGGAGTATGCGGAAGTGACGTGATGGAATGGTATCGACTTCCTAAGGCCCCATTGGTGTTGGGTCATGAGGTTGCGGGGGATATTGTAAAGGTTGGCGTTGGTGTTAAGCATTTTAAAGAGGGCGATAGGGTTATGGCTACTCATCATGTTCCCTGTAATACATGCTACTTTTGTTTAAGGGGGAATCACTCAGCTTGCAATACACTGCGAATGACAAGTTTCGAGCCTGGTGGTTTTTCCGAATACATTCGGGTGCCTTCAATCAATGTGGATAGGGGGGTGTTCCTACTTCCGGACAATGTTTCCTTTGAAGAAGGAACGTTTATTGAACCTCTTGGTTGTGTGATCCGCGGACAACGTTTGGCAAGTTATAAACCCGGTAATAGCGTGTTGATTATTGGAAGTGGTATTTCGGGGCTTCTTCATCTCCAGCTAGCAAGGGCTCAAGGTGCAGGTCGGATTATTGCTACAGACATTAACAATTATAAACTGAATTTTGCTAAGAGCTTGGGAGCAGATTTTACTATAAATGCAAACGAAGATGTAGCTACTAAAATACGGGAAATAAATGAGGGAAGGCTCGCTGATTTTGTAATTGTTTGTACCGGTGCTAAGACG
>JALLOG010000241.1 GCA_027717645.1 Desulfobacterota bacterium AH_259_B03_O07 | reverse complement strand
TTATCTAATGTTTATTCTATATTGATTTTGTTAGTCTTCTTAATATACAAGGACAGGGCTGACAAAAAATTAGGATTTATTAAATCAATTCCTACAGCTAAAAATATTTAATTCTGCCCCAACCCTAAATCTTTTTTTAACGCTTCCGGAATTGATTTTCGCAATTTTTTGAATGCCCGTTTAAATCTTAAATTTTGTCCTCGAAATAAGTGACAGATACCGCAATGACTGCAAGGACTTTCTTCAAATTTGAAGATACGCTGCAGCTTGCTGCAGGGAGCTTCATTGATTCATATAATCAGGAAATAAGTTTGAAATATTCTTGATCGGTTATTAGATTTTTTACGCTATCTATACGGTCTAAGAATACCATCCCATTTAAATGATCGAATTCATGTTGGAATATTCTCGCTAAAAAATCCTCGTACATTCTTTCCTCCTTTTTACCTTCCCTTGTTATATATTCAACAAAAATTGTATTACTACGAGGAACTAATCCTCTCATACCTGGTATGCTTAAACATCCTTCCCAATCCTTATTGATGTCATCGGAATAAGAAATAATACCTGGATTAATTATAGCAATTGGGTCCATTAACGGTGCTTCCGGGTATCTCGGGTTGGGATGAGACGCCATAATGAAAATTCGGAGTGACTCGCTAAGTTGAGGGGCGGCAATGCCTACACCATTTACTACTCCTACAGTATAAATCAAGTCGTCAATTAATCTCTGTATCAAATTATCCTGTATATCATCTACATGCTCGGCTTTCGTTCTTAAAATCGGATCCCCAAGTTGTGTGATTTCCAGTAGTTTTGCCATTCTATCAATATAAACTATAACAAAAAAAAAGATTTCAGTAACTTTTTGACAAAAAATCTATTATTAATAATAGAATAGATTTAGATATAGAAACTTGCATTCTGTTTATTACTATCATAAAATTGGCATCTTAATGAATATGTAAAGATCACATTAATATATTCCTTGATTTCTCTGATGATCTTAATATTAAGATAAAAGGAGGCAAACATGGATGTAATTATTGTTACACTCATTGGTGGTATCTTGGCGACAAGTGCTAGGGTCGTTTTTCTTGAGCTCGTAAGTAAGTTCCGTGCGGTTCATGTTGATATGATAAAGGTGGTTGGCAGTCTATATCATGGTTCATATGAACATTCATTGCTAAAGGGAGTTGGGGCGCATTTTCTTTTCGGTATTATTGCCGCTTTTATTTATCTATTCTTAATAAGCGTTTTCAGTCCTGCGACCATTCTTGCGTCATTAGGATACGGTGCATTATTAGGTTTTTTTCATGGCTGTGTGGTCAGTTTTGCTTTAACTGTGATCATTGATGAAAACCATCCAATACCTCAATTTCGCAGATATGGTCATGAAGTAGCTATATATTATTGGATTGCACAGATATTATATGGTTTGGTAGTTGGTGCCATTATAGGTTTCGTGCACCCCACATTATTTTCATAGTATTTTGTGACTAAGCGAGATTTTTCATATTAATGTTAGACTTGAAACCTTTTAAATTATATGCAAGCTATATTAAGTGGGGGTATTGAACATCTGGAGATATAAAATGAAAAGATATTTTATATTTCTATCAATATTTATTCCACTAATAATAACCTTTCCATCATTAACCTTTGCTCGAAGCTTTGGTCATTTTAATGGTCATGGGGGATTTAAGGGTCACCGCGGCGGTGGAAAACATTTCGGAGGACATCATAATTTTAAGGGTCACCGTGGCGGTGGGAAACATTTCAGGGGTCATCATGGTTTCAAAGGCCAGAAGGGACGTTTAGGATTCCGTAGACATGGGGTTCATTTTAAAGGTCGCCATGGTTTTCATAAACCTCATTTTAAGGGTCATAATGGGTTTCACTTTAAAGGGCATCATGGCTTTAAGCGACATCACGGATTCCACAAGCCACATTTTAAAGGTCACCATGGTTTTCGTAATCCACACTTTAAGGGTTTTCATGGAGGATTCGGACATCATGGTTACGGCTTTAACTATCCTTATTTTGGTTACGGTTATATACCATATACATATCCTGGTTATGTCTATGACGGACCGTATTTAGATTATGGATATGATACAACGTTGGGGCAGTATATAGGGGGCGAAGACAATTTAGAAATAGATAACTATGAATTTTATCAAACAAAAAATTATCAAACTGATACTAGACAGAAACAAGAAGATCAGGATGTGGAAACTCAGTTTATAAATTATGAAGACGTGTCATTCAACTACGACTCCTTACCTTCTTCGGATGATACATCTATATACACGTGGGTTGATGATAGTGGCGTTGAGCATTTTACTAATAGAAAAGAATATGTTCCGGTTGAATATAGATATCAATTGGAGATTGAAATCTTGGAATAAAGAGTTTACGGAAAGATCAACGGCTCAGATCTTGAGTTGATATTTAAATGACATTCTCGAAAATGCCTGCAATAGATCATCTTTCTCGGATTTAAGATCGTTTACTTTCCAATTACAATCTTTTATTTTTCGTAGGGGCGTTCAATTGAACGCCCCTACAATATTGGTTGTCGATTAAA